>DXIW01000029.1 GCA_019112625.1 Candidatus Acutalibacter stercorigallinarum
ACTGGTGCCCCGGGAGAGCGTGAAGGACCTGACCCAGGAGTGAGCGGGTAAATTAAGATCGTTTGGGCTGCCGCCTGCCGCGGCGGCTCTTTTTGTTATGGGAAAAGGGTAGGTGCGCGAAGGAGAGGCCCCCGGGACGGGGGCGTTTGCGCTGGGCGCAAAACAAGAGGCCGGAAGGCCGGGTGGCTCCTTCGCGCAGGGGGTGCGGGAGACAGGGTGCGCGAAGGAGGGGCCCGGGACGGGGCGTTTGCGCCGTGGGCGCACTCCTTCGCGGGGTGGGCGAAGGAGGGACAGGAGGCCGGAAGGCCGGGTGGCTCCTTCGCGGGGGGGTGGAGTTGGCCCTATAGGGGATTGAAAAATTTACGTAAAGATATGGTAAGGCGGGAAATCAGTGTTTTTCCGGTGGGGATGGGAAATTTTTTGGGTTGGGGAGGAAATATTTTTATAAACTCACTTGACAAGTTTATAAAAATAATTTATAATAGGGGTGCAGTGAGGGGATGGGACATCTCCCCCGGCTGCTGAATGATGCGTACAAGTTTTCATTATTACATCCTCATAAAAAGCAAGGGGGCCGCGGAACGCGGCCCTTTTGCTTTTTTCTTGACAAGGGGCGGGGGCCGGGCTACAATGGCAGTAAAATCACCTTGGGAGGGAGCGCCATGCGCAGGAAAGACCGGGAAGTGACAGGACAGGCGGAGATTGAGGGGATTTTACAGCGGGCGCAGGTGCTGCGGATCGCCTTAAACGACGGGGCGTACCCCTACCTGCTGCCGGTGAACTTCGGCGTTCGCCGGGAGGGCGGGAAGCTGGTGCTGTTCTTCCACAGCGGGATGGAGGGGCGCAAGCACCAGGTGATTGCCGCGGACCCCCACGCCGCCTTTGAGGTGGACGGGGCTTACCGGCTGCTGCCCCCCACCGGCGAGGAGGGGTGCACCACCGGCTTCGCCTATGAGAGCGCCATCGGCCAGGGGGTCATCACCCTGGCGGAGGAGGGGGAAAAGGAGGAGCTGCTCACCGCGCTGCTGGCCCATTACGGGATCACCGGGAAGGGCCTCTCCCCCACCTCTGTGGCCCACACGGCGGTATACAAGCTGACGGTAGAGCACATCACCGGGAAGCGGAGAGAGGCGTGAGAAATGCCCCTGCCTGACGGCGGGGGCTTTTTTTATGCAAGTCTTGCGAACCGGGCGGCGGCGTGCTATAGTGGAGGAAAGCGAGGAGGGATGTGCCATGAAGTCTGGGAGGAGACGGGTGCTTTCCCTGGGGATGGGGCTGGCCCTGGCGGTGTGGGCGCCCCTTTCCGCCCTGGCCGCCTGGGAGAACCCCTTCCGGGATGTGGGGGCGGGGGACTGGTTCTACGGGGCGGTGGAGTATGTGAACACCGCGGAGCTGTTCGATGGGACAGGGGCGGAGGCCTTCTCCCCGAACGAGGCCATGACCCGGGGGTGTTCGTCAAGGTGCTGGGCAGCGCGGCCGGGGCGGAGCCCGGCGGGGAATCCGCCAGCCGGTTCGCGGACGTGCCGGAGGACGCCTACTACGCCCCCTACGTGGCCTGGGCCGCGGAGACGGGGGTGGTGAAGGGCACCAGCGACACCACCTTCTCCCCGGAGGAGCCCATCACCCGGGAGGACATGGCTGTTATGCTGTACCAGTACGCGGAAGCCTGCGGGTTTGACACCAGCTATGAAGAGGAACGGCTGGAGGCGTTCCCGGACAGCGGGGAAGTTGCCGGGTATGCGGTGACGGCCATGGCCTGGGCGGTGACCCAGGGGGTGCTGGCGGGCAGCGGCGGCTACCTGGAGCCCAAGGGGGTCGCCACCCGGGCGGAGACGGCGCAGATCTTCTACAACGGGCGGGAGGTGCTGGGGTTGCCGGAGGAATCGCCTGAGGAGGAGACGCCGGAGGAAGAAGTACCGGGAGAGGAAGAATCACCGGGGGAGGAAGTGCCGCCGGTGGTGGACACCACGCCGGACGCCCCCTGGCTGGAAGAGCAGCGTAAGGAGCTGGAAGGGGGCACTCACACCTTGTCCCAGCTGGGAGTGACCAGGGTGGCTCTATTGAACGAGCTGGAGGCACATGAGCACGATAATTACTATCTTGGCACGCCTTATGTCCCCGGGGACTGGCAGTCGCCGAAGGGTGACACCCGCTACAACGGGCGGGCTGGGATGAACTGCGGCGGGTTCGTCTCCTATGTGCTGCGGAAGGCGGGGCTGCGGGCGGAAGAGGCCATGGGGCTGATAACGCTGGTGCCGGGACAGTCGCTGGTGTTTGGCTCGGGGAAGGCATACGGCCTGCTGGCGGGGGCCAGCAATTACCGGAACCTGATTAAGAACGCCGGTTTGGAGGCTTATGTATTTTCAAGTCCCTTTAAGCTGATAAGCAGCGGGAAAGCGGAAAAGGGAGATATTCTCTTCATAGACAAAGGCCCTAATGCCAAGCCAGGAGAGGATACGCACATTGGATTCTATTGGGAAGATTCCCTTTTTCGTACTATGTGGCAAAGTGGCGAGTATGGCAACTCCATTGGAATGATTGTAGAAGCCACAACCGACCCTATGTACATCATAATAAAAATTGACTGATAGGTATGGAAAAGGAGCTGCCGGGAGGCAGCTCCTTTGTCGCCTTGTGATATGCGCTTTGGCTTACTCTTTGGCGGGGAGGGATTCCACCAGATCGGCGGCGGCGTCCAGCCAGGGGCCGTCGAAGAGCTCGATGATGCCGCGGTCGCAGGCGGAGGCCAGCAGGGGGTCCATGGGCAGCTTGCCCAGGACTTTCAGGTCGTACTTGGCGGCCACCTCGTCGATGTGGCTCTCGCCAAAGACGCGGATCTCTTTTCCGCAGTCGGGACATTTGACGTAGCTCATGTTCTCGATGAGGCCCAGCACAGGGACGTTCATCAGCTTGGCCATCTCCACGGCCTTAGAGACGATCATGCCCACCAGCTCCTGGGGGGAGGTGACGATGAGGATGCCGTCCACGGGCAGGGACTGGAACACGGTGAGGGGCACGTCGCCGGTGCCGGGAGGCATGTCCACGAACATGTAGTCCACATTACCCCAGTTCACGTCGGTCCAGAACTGCTTGATGGCCCCGGCGATGACGGGCCCGCGCCACACCACGGGGGAGGTCTCCTCCTCCAGGAGGAGGTTGATGCTCATGACCTGGATGCCGGTTTTGGTGGCCACGGGGAAGATGCCGGTGTCGTCGGACAGGGCGCGCTGGTGCAGGCCGAAGCACTTGGGGATGGAGGGGCCGGTGATGTCGGCGTCCAGGATGCCCACGGTGTTGCCGCGCCGGCGCAGCAGGGTGGCCAGCATGGAGGTGACCAGGGACTTGCCTACGCCGCCCTTGCCGCTGACCACGCCGATGACCCGCTTGACGTGGCTCATGTCGTTGGTTTTTTCCAAAAAGCTCTGGGGCTGCTGCCGGGAGGGGCAGTCCACCCCGCAGCTGGAACAATCATGGGTGCAGTTTTCGCTCATAGCTGTTTCCTCTCCTTACGGTGAAGTCTCGTACTCTTTATTGTACCTCTTTTTTTGAAAAAGTAAAGGGAAAAAGGCAGTGAAGGGGGAAAAGTGAAAAGTGAATAAGGAGGGGGGGAACCCCCTCAGTCACGCCGGGGGTGAGAGGGGGGCGGGAAAAGAAGGGCGACTCCCCCAGTCGCCAAAGGCGACAGCCCCCTCAGGGAGGGGGGTGAGCGAGCGCCGGTGGCGCTCTGCCGCGAACCGACCGAGCCGGCAGGCGAGACCCCGCCTCCCTCGTTGAGGGAGGTGCCGCCAAGGGCGGCGGAGGGAGTTTTCTTACGCTGGCGAATTATGCCGAAGCTCACTCTTGCCCCCCTCAGTCACGACGGTGTCGTGACAGCTCCCCCATGGGGGGAGCCAAGACTTGCCTCCCCCTATGGGGGAGGTGTCATCGCGGGGCGATGACGGAGGGGGTCCGTGTGGGGAGACCGAGTAGAGGCGACAAAATTCCGGCGGGCACTGCCCAGAGGAATTTTCCCGTCCCGCGCGGTCACGCGCCCCTCCCCCTGCCCCCTCCCGTTGTTATAGTTTGTGTGGGAGAGGGCCTTACTGCAACGGGAGGGGGAGAATATTCTATACATCTCATTTCAAAGGGGCTGCGCCCCTTTGAAACCCCTTTTGTGGGAGGCCGGGGGTAAGCGTACCCTTACGGGGGGTGCGAGGGGGGCGGAGCCCCGCCTCGTAGAGGGGTTGCAAGGGGATTCTTCCCCTTGCGGGGGGATACAAAGGGGGGCCTGTCCCCCTTTGAAGAATGACGAAAAGGAAAAAAAGGAGGAGAAAGCGAATAAGGAAAAGGGGTCACTCCCCGGTGAGGGGGAGGATGGAGGGGCAACGCCGGGCGTGGGCGGAGCCCAGGCGGCCCCCCGCAGGGGGGCGGGCCGCCGGAGGCGGGCACGGCGTTGCCCGGGGGGTCACTCGCCGGTGAGGGGGAGGGCGAACCAGAAGGTGCTGCCCACGCCCAGCTGGCTCTCCACGCCGTAGCGGCCGCCGTGGAGGTCCATGACGTTTTTCACGATGGAGAGCCCCAGGCCAGTGCCGATCTGGGCCCGCTTGTGGGATTTATCCACCTTGTAGTAGCGCTGCCAGATGTCCCGGAGCTTATCGGCGGGGATGCCCTCGCCGGTATCGGTGACGGAGATGCGCACCATGCCGTCGCCCACGGTCTGGCGCAGGGTGATGGTCTTGTCCGCGCCGGCGTAGGTGATGGCGTTGTTCACCAGGTTATAGACCACCTGGGAGATGCGCAGCTCGTCGGCGGTGACGAACACGTCCCGGTCGGCGTAGAAGGGGAAGCGGTAGTCCGCCAGCTTGTCGTAGCGCTGGAGGGTCCGGCGGATGCTGTCTGTGAGATTGAAGCGGGTCTTGTCCAGGGGGACCACGCCGGCCTCCAGCTTGGACAGGTCCAGCAGGTCGTTGACCAGGTTCGTCAGGCGCTGGGTCTCGTCGATGATGATCTGGACGTTTTCGGGGGTGTTCTCCCCGGGCAGGTCCCGCATGACCTCGGCGTAGCCCTCGATCATGGTGAGGGGGGTGCGCAAATCGTGGGAGACGTTGGCCAGGAGCTCCCGGCGGAGCTCGTCCACCTTGGAGAGCTCGCCGGCGGCGTAGTTGAGGGTCTGGGCCAGCTCGGCGGCCTCCCGGGTGCCGGCGCCCTCGAAGCGGATGGCGTAGTCCCCCTCCCCCAGCTTTTTGGCGGACTGGTTGATGGCCGCCAGGGGCTTGGCGATGCGCCGGGCGATGAACAGGGCCAGGCCCAGGCCCAGCACCGCCATGACCAGGGTGAGGCAGAACAGCTGGACCTTCAGGGTGTCCACGGTGGAGTCCACCGGGGTGATTTCGGTCTCGAGAAGGACCATGAGGGCCTCGCCGCCGGCGTTGCGCTGGATGCGGCCATAGATCACCACCTGGGGGGTGGAGTCCCCCTGGCCCAGGGGGAATTTCTCCTCCAGGCGGCCGCCCTGGAGGTTGACCTCGTTATAGAGCTGGGCCAGGATCGTCTGGGCGGGGAGGCCGCCCTGGGCCAGGGTCATGCGCAGGGGGCTCTGCTTCTGGGAGGCGTAGGAGTCCGCCAGGAGGCGGCCGTTCTCGTCGATGACCAGGATGTTGATGTCCGTGTCATAGCACAGGTCCTCCACGGTCTGGCGCAGGGTGTCCTGGGGCTCGTCCAGCTGGCGGAGGACGGCCTCGGCGGTGTTCTCCACCTGGTCGGTCTTGATGAGCTGGTAGAAGGGGCCCAGGAGGAAGATCTGGAACACCCAGAGCAGGGCGGCGATGACCAGGGTGAAGGCCCCGAAGCCCAGGAGGATCTGGCCGTAGACCCCCAGGGGCCGGGGGCTGGGACCCCGGTTTTTCCCTTCCATCACAGCACCTCGAAGCGGTAGCCCACGCCCCGGAGGGTCACGATAAACTTACTGTAGGGGCCCAGGGACTTGCGCAGCAGCTTGATGTGGGTATCCAGGGTGCGGTCGTCGCCGTAGAAGTCGTAGCCCCAGACGTTGGTGATGAGCATCTCCCGGGTGAGGGCGATGTTCTTGTTCTGCACCAGGTACACCAGCAGGTCGTACTCCTTGGGGGAGAGCTCGGCGCGCTGGCCGTCTACGGTGACGATGCGGGCGTCGAAGTCGATGGTGAGGCCCTGAAAGCTCACCGTGTTCCGGTGCTGGTCCTCCTCCTGGGGGCGCACCCGGTTCATAATGGCGTTTACCCGCATCATCAGCTCTTTGGGGGAGAAGGGTTTGACCACGTAGTCGTCCACCCCCAGCTCGAAGCCGTGGATGCGGTCGTACTCCTCCCCCCGGGCGGAGAGCATGAGCACCGGGGCCTGGCTCACCTTGCGGATCTCCGCCACGGCGGAGAAGCCGTCCAGCTCCGGCATCATCACGTCCATGATGATCAGGTCGAATTGTTTGGGGTCTTTCCGGCAGAGCTCCACGGCCTCCATGCCGTTCTCCGCCTCGGTGACCGTGTGGCCCTCAAATTCCGCGTACTTGCGGATGAGCATGCGGATCTTGGCCTCGTCGTCTACCACCAGCAAATGGTACATACCGTCTGTCCTCCTTGGGGGGCGGGTCTCCCCCGCTGTTTTTCTGCTTTTAGTGTACCCTCCCTGTGTGAAGGCCAGGTGAAAGGGAGGGGATTTCTTTTCCTCTTTATGGCAAGTATAGCGGAAACGAAAAAAAAGCGCAAGACTGTGGGCTTTCCCTGTTGACATTTCGGCAAAAAGGGGGTATGATTAATCTAGAGAAAGTATATAGATTATCGTGGGGCGCTACAAAAATAGTTAGAATTTTTATACAAGGAGGAGTCTCTATGCTGCCTGTCATCACCATCGCACGCCAATATGGGAGCGGGGGCCACGAAGTGGGGGAAAAACTGGCCCAGAAATTGGGTATTCCCTACTACGACAAGGCCCTCATCGCCATGGCCGCCAAGAAGAGCGGCCTGTCGGAGGAGGTGTTTGCCGACGCCGACGAGAAAGCCACCAGCAGCCTGCTGTACTCTATGGTCATGGGCAGCTATGCCTTTGGGGCCCGGGTGCCGGGCATCAACGAGATGCCCATCAACGACAAGCTGTTCATCATCCAGTCGGACATCATCAAAAAGGCCGCGGCGGAGGGGCCCTGCGTCATCGTGGGGCGGTGCGCGGACTACATTTTGCGGGAGTACGACAACTGCATGAACGTGTTCGTCCACGCGGACAAGGCCGCCCGCATCAAGCGCATTGTGGGCAAGGGCCTGTGTGAGGAGAAGAAGGCCCCGGACTTTGTGACGAAGAAAGACAAGCAGCGGGCCAACTACTACAACTTCTACTCCAACAAGCGGTGGGACGACCTGCTGAATTACGACATCACCATCGACACCTCCCGGTTCACCATCGAACAGGCGGTGGACCTGCTCATCGACGCGGCCCAAAAGCTGGATAAGTAAACGGGAAGCTATTTCTGCCAGGAGCCGGTGTGACCGGCTCCTGGTTTTTTTGTGGGGGTTTGGCTCGTGCGCAAAAAGCCCGCCAGGGATTTTTGACCGAGTAAGGTGAGTGTGAGCGAGGATAACTCGGCAAGGGGTGCTTGCATCTATCCTTCTGGAAAAACTCCCTCCGTCACGCCGGGGGGCGTGACACCTCCCTCATGGAGGGAGGCTGCCTCCCCCATGGGGGGCGCAGGTGCCCTGTGGGCACCGTTCTGCGCCGACCGAGCCGGCAGGCGAGACGGTGGCCCGGCAGGGCCGGGCCGGAAGGGGGCACACCGCAAAGGGGTTTTGACGTTACCCCTTGCCCCGGCGGGGAAAATGGAGTACAATGGAGGGGAATCCATTTTACCGAGGGTATTACCATGAAAGTGTTAGACCGCATCTCCCCCCGGGCGGCCAAGGGGGCCACCCTGGCGCTGCTGGTCCTGGGACTGGGGCTGGTGGCGGCGGCGCTGTACCTCACCTTTGGGGTGGACCGGGGCACCACGGTGACCACCTACTCCATGGGCTCGTATGTGCAGCAGACCGTGTACGGCAAAAACCAGGAGGAGGCCGCCCAGCAGGCCGCCAGCGCTGTGACCCAGCTGGAGGAGCTGATCTCCTGGCGGAAAGAGGACAGCGACGCGGCCCGGCTGAACCAGGCGGCGGGGGAGGATTTTCTGGAGATCGACGGACGGACCTATGAGATTTTGGAGACCTCGCTGGCGGTGTGTGAGGCAAGCGGCGGGGCCTTTGACGTGACCATCGCGCCGCTGAGCCGGCTGTGGGACTTTGACGGCACCCCCTCCCTGCCAGAGGACAGCCAGATCCAAGAGATGAAAAGCCGGGTGGACTACACCAGCCTGTCCCTGCTGGAGGACGGCACCGCCGCCCTGCGGAAAAAAGGCACGGCCCTGGACCTGGGGGCGGTGGGCAAGGGCGCGGCCTGCGACGCCGCGGTGGACGCCTACGCCGCGGCCGATGTGAGCGGCATCGTCTCCGTGGGGGGCAGCGTGGGGGTCTTCGGGGACAAGCCCGACGGCAGCCTCTGGCGCATCGCCCTGCGGGACCCGGAGAGCCAGGGCTCCCTGGGCACCCTGTCCATCGGGGAGGGATTTGTGTCCACCTCGGGGAGCTATGAGAAGCAATTCACCCAGGACGGGGTGACCTACCACCACCTGCTGGACCCGGCCATCGGCTACCCCGCGGAGAGCGGGCTGGTGTCTGTCACGGTGTGGAGCCAGAGCGGGACCCTGAGCGACGCATTGTCCACCGCCTGCTTTGTGCTGGGGAGGGAGGACAGCCTGCCCCTGCTGGAGCAGTTTGAGGCGGAGGCCATCTTCATCGACGAGGAGCACCACATCACCGCCACGGCGGGATTTGAAAATAGCTTCCAGCTGGAGGGCGGGGAGTACACCTTAGACATTCTGCCGGCCGCCTGACCGGGGAAAGGAGCGCCATGGAACAGCGGAGATTCTTCACCCGCCGGGACCTGCCCTTTTTCGCGGTGCTGCTGGCCCTGGGAGGGCTGTGCGCGGTACTGCTGGCCCTCTCCCCTGCCGGGACCACCGCCGTGGTGGAGGTGGACGGCCAGGTGGTGCTCACCCGGGAGCTGTCGCAGCTTGCCGGGACGGAGGAGGTGGCTGTCACCGGGGCGGGGGGCATCGCGTTGACGGTGGAGCTGTCGCCAAAAGGGGCGGCCATCACCAGCGCCGGATGCCCGGACCAGGTGTGCGTGCGCACGGGGATGCTCACCCGGGCGGGGGAAGCGGCCCTGTGCCTGCCCGCCAGAGTCTCCCTGCGGCTGACTGGGGACGGCGGCGTGGACGGCGCCACCTACTAGGAAAGGAGCCTGTATGAAGCGTGTTTCCGCTACCGTGGCCCTGACGGGGCTGCTGGCCGCCCTGGCCCTGGCCCTCTCCTTTCTGGAGGGGCTGCTGCCCCCTCTCCCCTTTTTGCCGCCGGGGGCCAAGCTGGGGCTTTCCAACATCGTCACCATGTACGCCGCCGGGACGCTGGGCCTGCCTTATGCCGTTTTTCTGGCGCTGCTCAAGGGCGGGTTTGCCCTGTTGACCCGGGGAGCGGCGGCGGGCTGTATGAGCCTGGCGGGGGGGCTGTTCAGCACGGTGTGCATGTGGCTGCTGCTGAAAAAGGCGGGGGCCTCCCTCTCGGTGGTGGGGGTGTGCGGGGCTTTGGCCCACAACGCCGCCCAGCTCTGCGTGGCATATATCATCACCGCCACGCCGGTGGTGGTCTACCTGCCTTTTTTGCTGGTGTTCGGGGTGCTCTCGGGCTTACTCACCGGGCTGGTGCTGAAGCTCACCCTGCCGCCCCTCTCCAAGCTGCGAAAATACCTGGGCCTGTAAGGCCTCTTATAGAAAGGACGCGACCTTATGTTCAACCAGATTCCCCGGAAAAGCTATCAGTTTTTGTTTTTGGTACTGGCCCTGGCCATGATGATCCTCCCCTTTGGGGTGGCCATGCCCTTCTCCGATGGGCCGGACAGCACGGTGGTGACTGTCTTTCCCTATTTTGACCTGACCCCCTGGGGCTACGGCAACTGGTTCCCCCTGCTGGCGGGGGTGCTCACCCTGGCGGCGCTGGTGCTGCTGTTCCTCCAAGACAGGAAGGTGAAGGGGAAGCTCCCCATGGCGGTGTGCCTGGGGCTTGCCATGGTGTGCTCGGTGCTGTCCTGGCTGGTGTTTTCCACCTATACCGGGGGCAGCCTGGTGATTGTGGTGTTCCAGGGGCTGTGCCTTCTGTTCCAGCTGCTGCCCAAATTGGGGAACTGGTGAGACGGGAAGAGCCCGCGCTGGCCGGCGGACGCCGGGGCGCGGGCTCATTTTTTTGTGTTAGTGGGCCAGGAGCCACTGGAGGAGGTCCTGGTAGACCTGGCCTTTGCAGTGCTCGTTGAGGAGCTCGTGGCGCAGGCCGGGGTAGAGCTTCAGGTCCACCTCTGTGCAGCCAGCGGACCGGAGCCAGGCCGCCACCTGCGTGGGCCCCTTGCCGTAGGCCCCCACCGGGTCGGCGTCCCCGGCGGCCAGGAGGATGGGCAGGTCTTTGGGGACCTTTCGCGCCCACTGGGGGCCAGTGATCTCCGTAAGGCCGGTGAACAGGTCCCGGTAGCCCCCGGCGGTAAAAGGGAAGCCGCACAGGGGGTCGGCTTTGTAGTCCCGGCAGACCTGGTCCACGGTGGAGAGCCAGGCAAATTCGTTGACGGGGTGGTTGATCTTCCCGTTGTACCCGGCGAAGGCCAGCACCGACAGGAGCTTGCCCTGGGAGCGGGGGCCCTTTACCTTGCACTGGAGCCGGGCCAGGGCCAGGCCCAGGGGCACCCCGGGGTTCTTCCCCATGGTGCCGCAGAGGATACAGCCGGAGAGGGACGCCCCGTACCGGGTGAGATAGGACCGGGACAGGAAAGAGCCCATGCTGTGGCCCAGAAGGTACAGGGGCTTGCCCGGGTGCTGCCCGGCGGCCTGCCCCACCAGGGCGTGGAGGTCCTCCACGGTGGAGGACCAGCCGTTTTCGTCCTGGAAATGGCCCTGGGGCTGGGTGGAGCGGCCGTGGCCCGGGTGGTCGTTGAGGTACACGGCGAAGCCCCGGTCCGCCAAAAAACGGGCGAAATCGTCGTAGCGGGCGCTGTGCTCCGCCATGCCGTGGGCGATGACCAGCACGCGCTCTGTCCTGTCCCCGGTCCAGCCGCAGGAGTAGACCTCCCCCTGGCCCCCGGACGCGGGGCGCATCCATTCTTGTTTTGCTGCCATAGCGGCGCCTCCTTTACAGTTGGATGCCCAGATGGGCCAGGGCCGCCCGGTCCAGCTGGGGGAAGGGGATCACCGGCTGGGGGGCGCCCTCCCCCGCCGCCAGCCATTTCTCCATCCAGACCATGTCGTACCAGCGGCCGAATTTATAGCCGCAGGTTTGGAACTCCCCGACCTGGCGGTAGCCCAGGTGGGCGTGGAACTGCCGGCTGTTGTCGGTGAGGTAGGGGTCCGCGCCCCGGGGCACGCCGATGCAGGCGTAGAGGCAGCGGATGTGCTGGGATTTGGCCACGGCCTCCAGGGCGGTGTAGAGGGCTTTGCCCACCCCCTGGCCCAGGCTGTCCCGGCGCAGGTAGATGGTGGTCTCCGCCCCCCAGGCGTAGGCGGCCCGGGTGTGGAAGGGGCTGAGATAGGCGTAGCCCAGCAGCTCCCCGGCCTGCTCCAGGACCAGGTAGGGGTACTTTGTTAGGGTGCGCCGGATGCGGGCGGCAAATTCCTCCAGGGTGGGGGTCTCCCACTCGAAGGAGATGGCGGTCTCCTCCACGTAGGGGCGGTAGAGGGCCAGAAGCTCCGCCGCGTCCCCGGGGGCGGCCACCCGGATGGTTCTCTCCATGACTGCTGTTCCTCCCTGTTCCCGTTGTTACCTGTATTATAGCACAGGGGGCGTTTTCTGGCAACATCACGATAAAACTTGACAGAGGCGGGGAGCTTCCTGTATAATTACCCTAAATAACCTGGGAAAAGGAGGGCGCGGCCATGGGAGTTTCCTTCCGACCGGCCCGGCCGGAGGACGCAGCGGAGCTGTGGCGGCTGAATACTGCCTTCAACGGCCCTGGGGACAAGGCACCGGCGGAGATGGCGGCGGACATGGCCGCCCCCGGCGGGGAGCTGACCTTTGTGGCCCAGGGGGACCGGGGCCTGGTGGGGTTTTGCTGCTGCCAGGTGAAGCGTTCCTGGTGCTACCGGGAGCCGGCGGCGGAGCTGACGGAGCTGTATGTGGAGCCGGGCTTCCGCCGGATGGGGGTGGCAAAGGGGCTTCTGACTTTGGCGGAGGAGGCCTGCGCCAGGCTGGGGGCGGAAGCCCTCACCCTGCTGACTGGGGACGACAACGGCCCCGCCCGGGGATTTTATGAGAGCCAGGGCTTCTCCCCCAGCGGGGAAGTCCACTACGAGAAAGAACTTTTTGGAGAACGGGAGGTAGATGGCCTATGAAACGGCAGTGGATCGCCCCGATACTGGGCGTTGGCATTGGCGCGGTGCTGTGGGGGATCTGGTGGGTGCTGGCTGTCACCGGCCTGGTGCCGGTCCTGTTTGTGGACGGCACCTTCTTCACCGGCATTGTCCTGCTGGTGCTGGCGTTGATGACCCTCACCAAGCCCAGCCCCACCCGGGACACCACGGTGGGGGCATATCAATCCAGAAACTTTGGGGTCCACGCGGTGTTCGGGCTCAAATTGAAGGTGGAGAAGGGCAAGGAGCAGCGGGAGCGCCGGGGGCCGACCTCGAAAGAGGTGGGCACGGTATTTTTGCTGAGCGGGCTGATGTGCTTTGGGCCCTTTGTGGTGTCGCTGTTTCTATAGTGCCGGAAGGAGGTCTCCTATGAACCGGAGGATACTGCTGCGGCTGTTGATCTTAGTGCTGGCGGGCGCCGCCCTGGGCGGGGCCATTCTCTTCGCCTGGTGGCAGGCCGGTGAGACGCGGCCCGCCTCTTACGGCGACTGCACCTTTTTTACCGGGTGGGGGCTGCTGCTTTTTGGCCTGCTGTTCCTCACCGGGGGCGGGGCCACCTCGGTGAACCTGACCAGCACCCCGGGCACCGGCGGCGGGCCGCTGCAGTTTTTCAGCAGTGACAAGCGGCTGGCCAAGGACGTGGTGCGGGCCAACACCCGCCGGGCGGAACTGCCCGGCACCACCCAGGTTTGTGTGATGATGGGGGCTGGGGCAGTCACTTGTTTTGTCCCGACTGTTTTGACACTGGTGTTTTAGAAAAGAGAGGAGAAAAGTATGAACAAGCGCTGGCTGCTCCGGTTTTTGCTGCTGGCCCTGCTGGGCGGGGCTGTGGGCGGGGGAATCACCTATGCCTGGTGGATGGCCGCCGAGCGGTATGGCATCGCCCCGGGGCCTTTTGTGGAGTGCACCTTTTTTACGGGCTTCGCGCTGATGCTCATCGGGCTGCTGTGCCTGACCAGCGGCGGGGGCATTACCAAGCAGGGGCCCGCTACCCTGGAGGACAAGAAGGGCCCCCTGCGCATTGTGGAGGACAGCCGGTCCGCGGCCCAGAAAGCCGCGGGGAAAAAGACGGTGCCCCTGGGGTTCCAGGCCTGCGTGGCGCTGCTGGTGGCCTCGCTGGTGCTGCTCATCGCGGCGGCGGTGAATTTGTTCTCCGGCATGTAAAAAGGTATGGGAAAGCCCTCCCGGCGGGAAGCTGGGAGGGCTTTTTTCGCGGGTATTACGGGGTGAGGGTGAAGGGGTCGCCGATGCTGCCGCTGCCGGAAATAGGCTGGGCGGCCTCCAGATAGATCACCGGGCGGACGCCGTAGGTGTCCTTGGCGTCCCGCATGAGGAAGCTGCCGTCGGTCCACAGCATCCGGACCATGCAGCCGTTGTTGTAGTAGGGGGTCTCCATCCAGCAGGCGGGGCCGGTGAGGCGGTTTTCCCGGCTCAATTCCGCCAGGAGGGTGATGTCCGGCAGGGACACGGTGTCCGTGAGGGTGTGGGCCCAGGCGTCCGCCGCGCCCCGGTCGCTGTAAGCCGGGATGTGGAAGGCGAAGAAGTCGTTATGGCCGCTGTTGGCCTTGCCGATGTCGTCGATGGAGAGGAGGACACGGTGGTCCTGTTTTACCAGCAGGGCCTGTTCCTCCGGGGCAAAGGCCTGGCGGAGGAACTCGCCGCCCAGCCACTGGCGCAGGGAGCTGGTCTCCCACAGGTTGTCGCCGTAGGCGCTGCCGGAGGTCTCGAAGGGCAGGTCCGCCACGGTGTCCGCCGCCAGGAGGGTGTACACGCCGCCGGACTCGGAGACCACCTGCCACACCAGGGGCTTTCCCTGGTAGGTGCCAAGCTGGACGTAGGCGTCCTCCTCCAGCTGGGTGTGGGAGGCGTGGGCGCGGAGCTCCCGGGCGGCCACGGGCAGGCCCCAGGAGAGGCCCAGACTCACCAGGAGCACCGCCGCGGCCACAGGGGCGGCCAGGCGCTTTATCCAGGCTTTTTTCGACAGGGGCCGGGAGGGGCGGGCCAACCGCTGGGGCAGCTGGCACAGGAGCCTGCCGAAGCAGGCGGCCAGCAGGAGCAGGAGCAAGTCGATGAGCTGGACGAAGGCGAACATGTGCTTGGCCAGGTCGCCTTCCCCGTTGGTAACCAGGGGGATGACGAACTGGTAGCCCAGGCTGCCCAGCAGGGACAGGAGCACCAGGGCGGCGGCAGCTTTCCGCTTTTTACCGCCGGGGGCCAGGAGCCGCCACAAACACAGGCACCCCGCCCCCACCGCCAGGAGGGTGAAGGCCCAGGTGTTCACCGGCAGCTGGCCGCGCAGCCAGGACCAGCCCCCGAACCGCCCGGCAAAGCTGAGGCGGGGGTGGGAGTCGTCCAGGTTGGAGAGGTAGAAGGGCCGCACCCAGCCGCTGTGGGCCATGGACACGTCCAGCTTCTGGAGGAAGTAGAGGGGGTGGCGCAGGTAGAACAGGAGCACGTCCACCTTGCCCACCTGGGGGAAGCTCTGCTGGTACACCGGGTCCTCCCGGGCCTGGCCGGCCAGGGCGGTGTAGTAGTTGGAATCGGCGTACTGGGCCAGCTCCTGGGGCAGGCCCAGGTCCTCTAAAAAGGCGGCCTCCTGCTGGGGGGTGGTGTCCTTGAGCACCCCGTAGAACACGGCGTTGTAGTTGGTGGCCTCGTCCATCCAGCTGGGGACGGCGAAGTACACGGCGGCTAAAATCACCGCGCAGAGGGCGGCGCCGCCCAGGGCCCACTTCCGGCGTTTGCGGGGCCACAGCAGGGCCAGGGCCCCGCCCAGGCAGAGGGCACACAGGGCCCCCACCGGCAGGTTGGCCAGCTTGCCCCAGCCGTAGAAGAGGCATCCGGCCAAAAACCACAGGCCGTTGAGCCACCAGCGGCCCCGGCCGGTGAGGCACCGCAAGGCGAACACGGCCATGGCCAGGAGGCCCACCATCTGGACGGGCTCGCTGTAGAGGGAGTTGAAGTAGGCGGTGTAGCCCTCGTCGCAGAGGACAAAGAGGGTGAAGAGCTTGACCGGCAGGTCGGCCCACCAGCGCTTGAGCTGGAAGGAACGGAACAAGAGGAACAGCAGCCCCGCCCAGCACAGGGTGTAGATGGCCCCCAGCACCTGGACGTGGTACACCGCCAGCTCTTGGCCGGTGAGGAAATTGAGGGCCAGGTTGCCCAGCAGGGACAGGCGCATGAACACCAGGTGGATGGAGGGGTAGGTGCCGATGCCGTCTAAGCCGAAAAGGAGGTTCGTGAGCTTCTCCAGGGGGGAGTCCCCCTGGAACACCATGCGGAAGGTGTCCTGGTAGACGAACCGGGGGTCGTCCACCGCCCAGGCCAGGGAGTTGGTGGTCATCACCCGGCCGTAGTCGCCGTTGTCGGACAGGCCGACGCCACCCCCGGAAAAGAGGGTGAGGGAGATCACCGCCAGGGCCAGCAGCGCCAGCACCCAGGGGTTGTGGCGGCGGTAGCGCTCCTCCCAGGAAACTGCCTTACACATTGAACCGGAACAAGACGATGTCGCCGTCCTGCATCACGTAGTCCTTGCCCTCCGAACGGACCAGGCCCTTCTCCTTGGCGGCGGCCATGGTGCCGCACTCCATGAGCTCGTCGAAACCGATGACCTCGGCCCGGATGAAGCCCCGCTCGAAGTCGGAGTGGATTTTCCCCGCGGCCTGGGGGGCCTTGGTACCCTTTTTGATGGTCCAGGCCCGGACCTCCGGCTTACCGGCGGTGAGGTAGGAGATGAGGCCCAACAGGCTGTAGCAGGCCTGGATGAGGCGGTCCAGGCCGGACTCCTCCAGGCCCATGTCGCTGAGGAAGAGCTCCTTCTCTTCGGGCTCCAGGCCGGAGATCTCCGCCTCGATCTCGGCGCAGATGGGCAGCACGGCGGCGTGCTCGGCCTTGGCGAAGTCCGCCACCACCTGGAAATACTTGTTCTGCTCCACCCCGGCCTTGAAGTCGTCCTCGCTCATATTGGCGGCGAAGATGATGGGCTTGTTGGTGAGGAGGCTGACGGTGGAGAGAAGCTCCGCCTCCTCCTCGGTGCACTCCACGCTGCGGGCGGACTGGCCCGCCTCCAGGGCGGCGTAGACACGCTCAAAAAAGTCCAGCTCGGCCTGGAATTTCTTATCGGCCTTGAGCATTTTTTTGGTCTTGTCGATGCGGCGCTCCAGCACCTCCATATCGGAGAGGATGAGCTCCAGGTCGATGGTCTCGATGTCCCGCTTGGGGTCGATGCTGCCCTCCACGTGGACGATGTCGTCGTTTTCGAAGCAGCGGACCACGTGGACGATGGCGTCCACCTCCCGGATATTGGAGAGGAATTTGTTGCCCAGGCCCTCGCCCTTGGAGGCGCCCTTGACCAGGCCGGCGATGTCCACGAATTCGATGGTGGCGGGGGTGTACTTCTCCGGCTGGTACATCTCGGCCAGCTTGTCCAGGCGCTTGTCCGGCACGGCGACCATGCCCACGTTGGGCTCTATGGTGCAAAACGGGTAGTTGGCCGACTGGGCCCCCGCGTTGGTGATGGCGTTGAACAGGGTGCTCTTCCCCACGTTGGGAAGGCCTACGATTCCTAATTTCATGGATTGCTGCATCTCCTTACATAGGCTGGGGCCAGAGGCGCGGCCCGTATCGTATTATTATACCAGAAAGGGCCAGGGGGCTCAAGGGCTAATTTGATTGGACAGGAACGCCCGTCCTGCGGGACAGGGCGGCCGTTTGCCGGTTCAGCCGGTCTCCCCTTCCCGGAAGCGGCGGACCCACTCCTGGGCCAGGAGCCAGTGGCCTGCCGGGGTGGGGTGCACCCCGTCCGCCGTGTACACGGCAGGGGAGCTCTGGGCGGCGGCAGCGTCCAGCAGGGACTGGGTGTCGATGCAGGTGACAGGGCGGCCGGTGCGCCGCTCCATGTGGGCGGCCAGGTCCCGGACGGCGGCGCGGCGCAGGTCCACCTCCCGCCGGAAATCGTCCCACTGGGCCTGGGTGCTGGGGCCGGGGAGCACGTAGGGCTCCAGCAGGATGAGGCGCAGGCCGGGCAGGGCGGCGGCGATTTCCTCCAGCATGGCCTGGTACACCCGGCGGAATTTCTCGGCGTCCACCCCGTTTCGCTCCATGAGCTCGTGCCAGACATCGTTGACGCCGATCATAATGCTGAGGACCTGGGGCTTGAGGTTGATACAGTCCCGCTTGACCCGGGCGTCGAGATCGACTACACGGTTGCCGGAGATGCCCCGGTTGAGGAATTCGTAGCGGCCGGGCTCCTGGGCGGAGAGCTGAGCGGCGGCCAGCAGGGGGTAGCCCATGCCCAGCAGGCTGTCGGTGGCGGCCTGGCGCTCCTGGGCGGTGGCCAGCCAGCCCTCCACCACCCGGGCCGCGTCGGTACGGTACACATCGGTGATGGAATCCCCGGTGAACAGCACGCGGATCTTTTCCATGATACATCCTCCACTTCTGGGAAAAAAGTAGCCGGAAGGCTCTTGGATTTATGGTAGCACACCCGGGTGGGGATGGCAAGGGCGGTGGGAGGGAAAACTTTTTTGGGGGAAATTTTCAGATCCCCCTTGCAAAATACCCTGTGGGGGTATATAATAAGGGCAGAAAATACCCCGTGGGGGTATGAAGGGAGTGAGCCCATGGAACAGAATTGCTGCGGGGCCTGCGGGGGCTGCCGCCACAAGCATACCCCGCGCAGCGAGCAGGAGCTGCGGCAGCTGCAGAACCGGCTGAACCGCATGGTGGGCCAGCTGGGGGGCATCGCAAAGATGCTGGAGGAGAACCGGTACTGCGGGGACATCCTCACCCAGGTGGCGGCGGTGGAGAGCGCGCTGCAGAGCTTCGGCTACCTGGTGCTGAAGGAGCACATGGAGACCTGCGTGGTGGAGAATATCCAGGCGGGGAACACACAGATTGTGGACGAGGCTGTGGAGCTCATCAAGAAACTGAAGTGACCTTTTTGAGGAAAGCTGGTGACCGCAGATGAAAACAGAGAAATTCCAGGTGACGGGCATGACCTGCGCCGCCTGCCAGGCCAACGTGACCAAGTGCGTGGCGAAGCTCCCCGGGGTGGAGCAGGTGGACGTGAGCTTGCTGGCCAACGCCATGACCGTCACATACGATGACGGGGCCCTGACCGAGGAGGCCATCGTGACCGCGGTGGAGGACATCGGCTACGGGGCGGAGCCGTCCCGGCCGGCCGGGACAGGAAAAGCCGGGGAGCAGGGCTTCCGGGGGGAGTGGAAAAAGCGCCAGGCCGCGGCGGAGCAGGAGCGGAAGTCCATGAAGCGGCGGCTGGTGGCGTCTATTATCCTCCTCATCCCCCTGATGTACGTGGCCATGGGGGCCATGATGGGGCTGCCGGTGCCCGGCTTCCTCACGGGAGAGGAGAACGCGCTGATCTCCGCCATGACCCAGCTGCTCATTGCGACGCCCATTTTGCTGCTGAACCGGAAGTTCTACACCGTGGGGCTGCGGGCGCTGTGGAAGCGGATGCCCAACATGGACTCCCTGGTGGCGGTGGGGTCGGGGGCCTCCCTGCTCTACGGCATTTTCGCCATGTACCGCATGGCCTGGGGCTTTGGCCATGGGGATATGGCCCTGGTGCACCAGTACTCCCACGACCTGTACTTTGAGTCCTCGGCCATGATCGTCACCCTGGTGACGGTGGGGAAATACCTGGAGAGCCGCTCCAAGGCAAAGACCTCCAGCGCCCTGGACAAGCTGGTGGACCTGGCCCCCAAGACCGCCGTGGTGCTGAAAAACGGCGTGGAGGAGACCATCCCCGCGGAACAGGTGAAGGCCGGGGACATCGTGGTCATCCGGCCCGGGGAGAGCATCCCCGTGGACGGGGAGGTCACACAGGGCCAGGGGTATGTGGACCAGGCGGCCATCACCGGGGAGAGCATCCCCGTGGAGAAGGGGCCTGGGGACCCGGTGCTCTCCGCCACCATCAACAAAAACGGCAGCTTCCAGTTTAGGGCCTCCAAGGTGGGGGACGACACCACCCTGGCCCAGATCATCCGGCTGGTGGACGAGGCCGGGAGCAGCAAGGCCCCCATCGCCCGGCTGGCGGACAAGATCAGCGGGGTATTCGTGCCGGTGGTCATGGCCATCGCCCTGGTGACCACTATCGTGTGGCTTTTGCTGGGCTATGGGTTTGAGTTCGCCCTGTCCTGCGGCATCGCCGTGCTGGTGATCTCCTGCCCCTGCGCGCTGGGGCTGGCCACGCCGGTGGCCATTATGGTGGGCACGGGCAAGGCGGCGGAGTACGGCATCCTTATCAAGTCGGCGGAGAGCTTGGAGAACC
The DNA here is from genome assembly GCA_019112625.1 of Candidatus Acutalibacter stercorigallinarum. Taxonomy (GTDB): domain Bacteria; phylum Bacillota; class Clostridia; order Oscillospirales; family Acutalibacteraceae; genus Acutalibacter; species Acutalibacter stercorigallinarum. Next base: position 19,764 of record DXIW01000029.1, read on the forward strand.
TGCACCACATGGACACGGTGGTGCTGGACAAGACCGGCACCCTCACCAGCGGCCACCCGGCGGTGACGGACGTGCTGGTACTGGAGCCGGGGCTGAGCCAGGAGGGATTTCTGGCCGCTGCCGCCGCGGTGGAGCGGGGCAGCGAGCACCCCCTGGCCCAGGCGGTGGTGGAGGCGGCCCAGGCCGCCGGGATCGCCCCGCCCGCCGCGGAGCGGTTTGAGGCGGTGGCGGGCCGGGGGGTCCGGGCCTTGGTAGACGGCCGGGAGTACCTGGCGGGGAACCTGGCGTTCCTCGCGGAGAATGGGCTGGGGGCCGGGGAGGCCCGGGTCGCGGCAGAGCGCCTGGCGGCCGAGGGCAAGACCCCCCTGCTCTTTGCCCGGGAGGGGCGGCTTTTGGGGATCATCGCCGTGGCGGACACCCTGCGGGCGGACAGCCTGCAGGCGGTAGAGCGGTTCCACCAGCTGGGGCTGAAGGTGGTGATGCTCACCGGGGACAACAAAGCCACCGCCGAGGCCATCCGCCGCCAGGCAGGCATTGAGGAGGCTGTGGCCGACGTGCTCCCCGCGGAAAAGGAGGCGGCGGTGCGCAGGCTCCAGGAGCAGGGGCGGAAGGTCATTATGGTGGGGGACGGCATCAACGACGCCCCGGCCCTCACCCGGGCGGACGTGGGTGTGGCCATCGGCGCGGGGACGGACATCGCCATCGACTCCGCCGACGTGGTGCTGATGAAGAGCTCGCTAAACGACGTGGCCACGGCCATCCAGCTGAGCCGGGCGGTGATCCGGAACATCCGCATGAACCTGTTCTGGGCGTTCTTCTACAACGTGCTGGGCATCCCCATCGCCGCGGGGGTGCTGTTCCTGCCCTTCGCCATCAAGCTGAGCCCCATGCTGGGCTCCGCCGCCATGAGCATGAGCTCGGTGTGCGTGTGCCTGAACGCGCTGAGGCTGCGATTCTTCCGAGATAAGCACGCGCCTGCGAAAGCCGGCGATGCCCAGGTGAGGCCGGCATATCTCGCGTCGGAGGCAGATGAATCGCGGCGATTTTTCCGGGATAAGCACGCGCCTGCGAAAGCTGACGGCGGCCAGGCGGAAACGATCGCGCCTGCGCAGAAGGAAACGGCCTGCCCCCTTCCGGCGGCAGCCGGTCCCATAGAAAAAGTGGAGACACAAGAAAATCAAACCAAAGGAGAGATTGTGATGACCAAAGTATTGACCGTAGAGGGCATGATGTGCGCTCACTGCCAGGCCCACGTACAGAAAGCCCTGGCCGGGGTGCCCGGCGTGGCCAGCGCCGTGGTGGACCTGGACGCCAAAAAGGCCACCGTGGAGCTGACCGCCGACGTGGCCGACAGCGTCCTGATGGACGCGGTGAAGGACGCGGGCTATGACCCGGTGGACTGCGCTGTGCTGTAATTTGTTTCAAGGGACAAGAGAAAATCCCCCTGGCAAATGCCAAGGGGATTTTTCTCTTCTTTCTTGAAAGAAAGAAGCAAAGAACTTTTAAGTGGCAACGAACGAGCCTTTGGAAAAAAGGTGGAGATGGTGGCTCGTCCGAGGCTTCTTTTTGAAAGAGAGAAGCGGGGGACTTTTGGGTGAGAGACTTGGCTCGTGCACCAAAAGCTCGCCAGGGTTTTTGACCGAGCAAGTCGAACGGCAGTGAGACTTGGCTCGTGCCCACCCCCCTACCCCCTCCCGTTGTTATACTTTGCGTGGAAGGGGGCCTTACTGCAACGGGAGGGGGATTTCTATTTTCAAAATAATATAAAGTTTTTCCAGGGGGCTCTGCCCCCTGGCACCCCCAAGAGAGGGGAATGAGAGAAGAAATTCACCTTTTTGATGCTGAGTTTTATGAGAGATACCCCCTCAGGCACGATGAAATCGTGCCAGCTCCCCCAAAGGGGGAGCCGAGTCTTGCCTCCCTCTTGAGGGGGCTGTCAACGCAAAGCGTTGACTGGGGGAGTTTTTAGCTCGTGCCTCCCTTTGAAACCCCTGCGGGAGGCGTTACTTCTCCAGCTGCTCCGCGACGGCCTGGAGGGAGAGGGAGTGTTCTTTCGCGATGCGGGAGAGGTCGTCGTACTCGGGCTTTTGGCGGGTGACGCCCCAGCCGGAGGCGGTTTTTACCCGCACCGGGCCCCAGGGGGTCTGGCGCTCCTGCTGGGAGCGGGCCAGGGTGTACCGCTGGCACAGGTGCTCCCGCACCCCCAGGGTGGTGGTGTGGCGGAACATGGCCCGCACCAGGGGCTCGCGGTCCTCCAGGCGGCAGAGGACGGTGAGCATCACCCCGGGGCGGCTCTTCTTCATGCCGATGGGGGTGGTGAAAACGTCCAGGGCGCCGGCGGCCAGCAGCTGCTCCATGGCGAAGCCCAGGGCTTCGGGGGTCATATCGTCCAGGTTGCAGGAGAGCTCGGCCACCTGGTCCCCGGGAGCGTCCTCAGTCTGGCCCCACAGGGCGCGGACGCCGTTCATGGCCTCGAAATCCTTGGTGCCCATGCCGCAGCCTGTCTTTTCCACCCGCATCACCGGGGAGGGGCCGAAGGCGGTGACAAAATGCTTGAGGAGCGCCGCGCCGGTGGGGGTGCACAGCTCCCCCTGGACCGCGCCGCCGTAGGTGGGCACGCCCTGGAGGATATAAGCGGTGGCGGGGGCGGGCACCGGCAGGATGCCGTGGGCACACCGCACCTGGCCGCTGCCCACGTGCACCGGGGAGCACAGCACCTGGTCCGGGGCCAGCTCGTGGAGGAGCAGGCACACCGCGGTGATGTCGGCTACGGCGTCCAGGGCGCCCACCTCGTGGAAGTGGACCTGCTCCACGGGCACGCCGTGGGCGTGGCTCTCCGCCTCACCGATGAGCTGATATACAGCCAGCACGTCCTCTCTCACGGTGTCGGGCAGGTCTAGGTGGGAGAGGATGTGGCGGATTTCCCCCATCCCCGCGTGGTGATGATGGCCGTGGCTGTGGTCGTGATCGTGGGTGTGGTCGTGGTCATGGGGGTGGTCGTGGTCGTGGGGATGGTCGTGGTCGTGGGGATGGTCGTGGTCGTGGGGATGGTCATGGTCATGAGGGTGGTCATGGTCGTGAGGGTGGTCATGGTCGTGGGGATGGTCATGATGGTGGTGGCCCGCCAGGGCGAAGGGCACGTCATGGCTTGCCTCCTCCTCCCCGTGGACGGTGACGGAGAAGTGGGTGCCGGTGATGCCGCACTTTACCGAGGGGGCGGTGGTGGCCTCCACCCCGGGAATGCCCAGGGCGTTGAAGCGCCGGAGGAAGCCCTGGGGGTCCGGGTGGAGCTCCAGCAGGGCCCCGGCCAGCATGTCCCCGGCCGCGCCCATATTGCATTGGAAATAGAGTGTTTTCATGGATGATGCTCCTTTGGAACGCACAACGGCTGGCGCCGTTGACATTTTTTGGGGGTGTGATATAATAGACATAGAAAGAGAGCTTGCCGTCAGAAGGTCAGCCCTCAGATGTTGTCAAGAAGATGACCGCACACCGTGGCTGGGGGGCGGTCATTTTCTTTTGTTCCAGTAGGTCCACAGGCTCCAGAGGAACCCGGCGAACGCCACGAGCATGAGCATGATCTGACAGAAGTCATTCAGCGTCATGTACATTTGGAATCCCCCCTTTCGGAGGGGCGCTGGCCGAGGCCAGCCAAAAGAATTTCGTACTCTCCTGAGGGAGGACGACCCCTCCGCTTTTTCGTGGAGGGCGGACCGCTGGGGCCGCTTTTACAGCCCCGTACCCGACTTATGTGGCAAGCTCCCGCAGGGTCTCCCCTGCGGGTCTATTGTAACAGAAAGAGACGGGAAAGGCAAGAAATCGCGGGTCACAGGTGGTTGATCATGCTGGCCAGGTAGCCGGCGCCGAAGCCGTTGTCGATGTTCACCACGCTGACGCCGCTGGCGCAGGAGTTGAGCATGGACAGCAGCGCCGCCAGGCCCCCGAAGGCGGCCCCGTAGCCCACGCTGGTGGGCACGGCGATAACGGGGCAGTCGGAAAGTCCCCCGATGACGCTGGCCAGGGCGCCCTCCATGCCGGCGATGGCGATGATGGCCCGGGCGCTCATAATGTCCTCCAGATGGGACAGGGTGCGGTGGAGGCCCGCCACCCCCACGTCGTACAAACGGGTGACGTGGTTGCCCAGCACCTCTGCGGTGAGGGCGGCCTCCTCGGCCACGGGCATGTCGCTGGTGCCGCCGGTGGCCACCACGATGGTGCCCTTGCCGGTGACAGGGGGCATGTCCCCCACGATGCCCACCCGACCCATCTCGTAGTAGGTGAGGGGCAGGGCCTCCCCCACCACTTGGGCGGCCTCGGGGCTCATGCGGGTGATGAGGACGGCCTTCTCCCCCTGCTGGCGCAGGGAGGCGGCGATGTCCCGGATCTGCGAGGGTGTCTTGCCCGCGCCGTAGATCACCTCGGCGGCGCCCTGGCGCAGGCCCCGGTGGTTATCCACCTTGGCGAAGCCCAGGTCCTGGAAGGGCTCCATTTTCAGCCGCAGAATGGCCTGGTCCACCGGGCACTTGCCGGCGGCCACCTGCTCTAACAGGGCGCGTATCTCTTGCTGGTCCATCTGGTCCAGCTCCTTTCGTTATGGGTGTAGGGTGGTGCGGTGTGTGGGGCCCGCCCGCTCCGGCCTTGGCCTTGGGGCAAGGCCGGGCCCCCGCGGAGCGGGGGCGCCGCCGGGAGGCGGCGGAGCGGGCGGGCGGGTGGCGGTCTAGCGGGGGTCCAGGTCCAGCAGGACGGCGGCGAACCAGGGGGACAGGGCCTGGCGGATGGCCTCCCGCTCCTGGGCGGCGCGGGCCAGCTGGGCGGCGGGGAGCTGGAGCCGGGCGGCCCCGTGGAACACCCGCACCCGGAGGTCGGAGAAGCCCAGGGCGAACAGGGCGTCCTCGGCGCGTTCCACCTTTTCCAGGACCTGCGGGGTGAGGGGCTCCCCGGTGGGGACCCGGGTGGCCAGGCAGGCGTAGGCCGGCTTGTTCCAGGTGAAGAGGCCCAGGTCTTTGGAGCGTTTGCGCACCTCCGTTTTGGTGATGCCGCACTCCCGCAGGGGGGAGCGGACGGAGAGCTCTTTGAGGGCCCGCATGCCGGGGCGGTCCCCGGCATCGTCGGAGGCGTTGGTGCCGTCGATGAGCAGGGAGTAGCCGTCGGCCAGGGCCTGGTCCCGCAGGGCGGTGAAGAGGGCGGCCTTGCAGTGGTAGCACCGGTCCGGGCCGTTTTGCCGCACCTGGGAAAGGGCCAGCACGTCCAGCTCGATGAGTTTCAGCTCCGCGCCCAGCTGCTGGCAGAGGCGTTTCGCGTCCGCCAGCTCGAAGGCGGGCTGGAAGGGGGTTTTGACGAAATAGGGCTGCACCTGGGCCCCCAGCTGCAGGCCTGCCGCCAGCAGGTAGGCGGAATCCACGCCGCCGGAAAAGCCCAGGGCGGCTTTGGGGTGGCGGCGGAAAAAGTCCCGCAGGTCCATGGCGGTCCCTCCTTTCTCCTCAAAGAGGCAGCGGGAAGCGGGCCGGTGGGGACGCTTCGGCGCCCCGCCTGCCTGCCTCCCGCTTCCTGCGAGGATGGTGGTGGTGGAAAAATGGGTGGGAAACGGCCCTTCCTGGGCCGGTTTGTTTTAGTGTACACCCTAAAGCCCACTTCAAGTCAAGAGGGAAGAATTTTTTCCGGCAGGGCTTGACTTAGAGTACACTCTAAGTGTTACACTGGCAATACGAGAAAAAAAGTTGGGAGGAACGACTGACCCATGGAACGGACTTTATACGAAAACCTCACCTTAGACCAGGAGCGGGCGCTGTATGGCGCGCGGGGGGCGCTGGTGCGGCGGTGCCGCTTTGAGGGACCGGCAGACGGGGAATCGGCCCTGAAGGAGTGCCGGGACGTGGTGGTGGAGGACTGCGACTTTCTGCTGCGCTACCCCTTCTGGCACGCCCAGGACACCCGGATCACCCACAGCCGCATGACGGAGACCTGCCGGGCCGCCCTGTGGTACGACAGGGACATCCGGCTGGAGGACTGCCAGCTGGGGGGCATCAAGGCGGTACGGGAGTGCGACAGCGTCACCCTGGAGGACTGCCGGATCGTCTCCCCGGAGTTTGGGTGGTTCTGCCGGGGGCTGAGCCTCTCCCGGTGCGATCTGACGGCGGAGTACCCCTTTTTGCAGACCAGGGACCTGACCATCGACCACCTGGAGATGACGGGGAAATACTCCTTCCAGTATGTGGAGAACGGGGTCATCCGGGATTCGCATTTGGACACCAAGGACGCCTTTTGGCACACCAAGAACTTCACGGTGTACGACAGCGTGGTGAAGGGGGAGTACCTGGGGTGGTACTCGGAGAACCTGAAGCTGGTGCGGTGCAAGATCATCGGCACCCAGCCCCTGTGCTACTGCAAGGGCCTGGTGCTGGAGGACTGCGAGATGGTGGACTGCGACCTGGCCTTTGAGAACAGCGAGGTGGTGGCCACGGTGAAGGGGCGCATCGACAGCGTGAAAAACCCGGTGCACGGCAGCATCACCGCGGACGCCATTGGGGAGGTCATTCTGGACGAGAACCTGTGGCCCGGGGCGGACTGCGCCATCCATACCAACGAGTAAGACGACATCACATACACAGCAAGGGCGAGGGGGGCTCCGGAGACGGGGCCCCTCTCCCCCTTTTCTGCGGGTTGGGGGCGGGGTGGACAGAAAAAGGCCCCCGGTGACCGGGGGCCGTGGTGACGTATGTTTGAAGGGCGCTGTTACGCGGACTTCTTCTCTTCCTCCTCCAGCAGGGAGGTGCAATGGGGGCAGCGGGTGGCCTCGATGGAGATCTCGCTCTTGCAGAAGGGGCACACCTTGGTGGTGGGGGCGGCGGGGGCCTCCTCCTTCTTCCGGTGGAGCTTGCTCATCACTTTGATGACCAGGAACAGCACCAGGGCCACCAGCAGGAAGTTGATGACGGCGGTGATGAAGGAGCCGTACATGAACTGGGCGTCCCCGAAGCCAAAGGACAGGGTGCTGAAATCCGTGCCGCCGGTGATGAGGCCCAGCAGGGGATTGAAGATGTCGTTGACCAGGGAGTTGACGATGGCGGTGAACGCACCGCCGATGATAACACCGACGGCCATATCTACCACGTTGCCGCGGGAGATAAATTCCTTGAATTCCTTGATGAAGCCTTTGGAGCCTTTGACCAGGCCCATGGCGGCCTCTTTTGCAGTTTCTTTGGTATCCATGTTTGGGGACCTCCTCAATATCTTGTGGTATTCTGTTCTAACCGCTCTATTGTTGCATAGGCTGGGGAGAAAGTCAATAGAAGCACGAAAAATGTCGGAATATGCGCAAACCCCACCGGGGCCAGGGGCCCGGGCGGGGTTTGGGGCTGGTGTGTTAACTCAACGGAGCTGCTCCAGCTCCTCGGGGGAGTAGGCGGTGTAGCCGGGGGCGATGTCGGTCTTGAGGGCCATGGAGTCCTCCTCGGTGATCGCCCGAATGACCCGGCAGGGGTTGCCGGCGGCGAAGGAGCGGGGCGGGATGTCCCGGGTGACCACGCTGCCCGCGCCAATGACGCAGCCGTCGCCGATGGTGACGCCGGGGCAGATAACCACGTTGGCGCCCAGCCACACGTCGTTGCCCACCACCACGGGCTTAGCGTAGCACACCCGCTGGGGGGTGCCGTCGGGGGCCTTGAGGCGGTAGCGCTCCTCGGGAATCATGGGGTGGATGGGGGTGACGATGGTGCAGTTGGGGCCGAAGTTGCAGTCGTCGCCGATGGTGACCAGGCCGTCGTCCTGGATCATCAGGTTGAAGTTGCCGAAGAAGCGCTTGCCGATTTTGGTGTGGACGCCGTAGTGGAACTGGACCGGCCCCTGGATGAAGCTGCCCTCCCCCCAGGCACCCACGATCTGGCGGATGATGCGGTCCCGGGCCTCGGTCTCGTTCTCGTACAGGCGGTTATAGTCCTGGCACAGGTTGTGGCTGCGCAGCTTGATGGCCCGGAGCTCCGGGTCGCCGGGGCAGTAGACCACGCCGGCGAAAATTATTTCTTCCTCTGGTACGGGCATGAAAACTCCTCCTTTTTGGGTTCTGCCCTTATGATAGCACAAAATAAAAAATTGAAAAGGGGGTGTTGGGGGTTGGGGGATAATTTATGTTTTTCAAAGGGATACTCCCTCCGTCACGCCGGAGGCGTGACACCTCCCTCTCGGAGGGAGGCAGCCTCCCCCTTTGGGGGCGCAGGTGCCCAGTGGGCACCGTTCTGCGCCGGTCTCCGCTCCCGCTCCGGTCGGTCCTAGGCGGTGCCCACCGGGCACCAGGACCCGAGCCGGCAGGCGAGACGGTGTCATCGCAAAGCGATGACGGAGGGAGTCACTACCAGGCAGGTGGCGGGCTAGACCACCTGGAAGATGTAGAATTTCAGGTAGTCTGTCTCGGGGACGGTCCAGAGGACGGGGTGGTCCGGGGCCTGGGCCCGGGCCTCTACCAGGCGGAGCTCCACCTGGGCGTCGCGGGCGGCGGCGTGGAGCATCTTCCGGAACAGGGCGTCCGTCATAAAGTGGGAGCAGGAGCAGGTGGCCAGGTACCCGCCCCGGGGCAGGGCCTTCATGGCCCGGTAGTTGATCTCCTTGTAGCCCCGCTGGGCGCTGTCCACGGTCTTGCCGGATTTGGTGAAGGCCGGGGGGTCCAGGATGATGTAGTCGAACTGGCCGGGGGTGAGGGTGGGCAGCAGGTCGAACACATTGGCGGTCTGGTACTCCACGGAGAGGCCGTTGAGGGCGGCGTTCTCTCTGGCCTGGGCGATGGCGGTGTCGGAGACATCCACGCTGACCACCTGGGCGGCCCCGGCCTTTTTGCAGTTGAGGCCGAAGGAGCCAGTGTGGGTGAAGCAGTCCAGCACCCGCCGGCCCGGGGCGATTTTGGCCGCCGCCGCCCGGTTGTACTTCTGGTCTAAAAAGAAGCCGGTCTTTTGGCCGTTTTCGAAGTCCACCCGGTAGCGGATGCCGTTCTCCACGATCTCTGTCACGGTGGACTCCGGGGTGGGGCGGCCCTCCAGGGGGAACCAGCCCTTGCCCTGCTCCAGGCCCTCCAGCTCCCGGAGCTTGCCGTCGTTGCGCTCGTAGATGCCCCGGATGGGCTGGCCGTCCTTTTCGATGGCCTGGACCAGCAGGGGGAACACCAGGGGTTTTACTTTCTCCAGGCCCAGGCTCATGGTCTGGGTGACCAGGATGTCGCCGAATTTGTCCACGGTGAGGCCGGGGAAGTGGTCCGCCTCCCCGAAGATCACCCGGCAGCAGGCGGTGTCTGGGCCCATGACGGCTTTGCGGTAGTCCCAGGCGTACTGCACCCGGCGGGCGAAGAAGGGCGCGCCGAAGGCGTCGTTGGCGTTGCGGGAGATGATGCGCACCCGGATTTTGGACCGGCTGTTGTAAAAGCCCGTGCCCAGGTACCGGCCCTTGGGGCTGAGCACATCGCAGAGGGCGCCGTCCGCCGGGGCGCCGGACTCGCTGGTGATCTCGTTATCGAACACCCAGGGGTGGCCCCCCTGGATCCGCTCTGCCCCCCGCCGGTGCACCGTAACGGCGGGATAGCTCCGTTCTGTTTTCATGGAGGATCCCTCTTTCTTAAAGGATGGCTACGCCCAGCTTGTCCAGCACCGAGGAGATGAGGACCAGCAGGATGCAGATAGGGGCCACATAGCGGATGACCACCACGAACAGCTTTTCCCTGGGGAAGCGGGAAGAGCGTTTGACCTCGTCTACCACCAGCTTGGGCTTTACCACCCAGCCCACAAACAGGCAGGTGAGCAGCGCCACAATGGGCATGAGCACGCTGTTGCTGATGAAATCGAAGAAGTCCAGGAGGGAGAAGCCCAGGGGGGCGATCCAATCCAGGAGGCCGTAGCCCAGGGAGGAGGGCAGGGCCAGCACCAGGCAGGCCACCATCACCAGGGTACAGGTGAATTTCCGGCTCCAGTGGAAGGTGTCCTGGAAGATGGACACCACCGTCTCCATCAGGGAGACCGAGGAGGTGAGGGCTGCGAAAAGCACCAGCAGGAAGAACAGCCCCCCGAACACCAGGCCCAGGGCGCCGGCGTCGGCGAACACCTTGGGCAGGGTGACGAACATGAGGCCGGCCCCCTGGTTCAGGGCGGCCTCGTCCCCGCCGGAGAAGGCGAACACCGCCGGGATGACCATGAGCCCGGCCAGGAAAGCGATGCCTGTGTCGAAGATCTCGATTTGGGAAACGGACTTCTCCAGGTCGTCCTCCCGCTTCATATAGGAGCCGTAGGTGACCATGATGCCCATGGCCAGGGACATGGAGTAGAACATCTGCCCCATGGCGCCCAGCACCGTGTTGACGGAGAAACGGCTGAAATCGGGGATAAGGTAATAGGCCACGCCCTCCAAGGCCCCGGGCCGGGTGACGGAGTAGATGGCCACCCCGATAGTGAGCACCACCAGGGCGGGCATCATGATGCGGCTGGCCTTTTCGATGCCCTTCTGCACCCCGAAGAACACGATTACCGCCGTGAGGCCGATGTACACCGCCAGCCACAGGATAGGCTCGGCAGGCTGTGCGATGTAGTCGTTAAAATAGGTGTCGCCGGCGGCCTCCATGCCGCCGCCGGTGGCGTAGACCAGCAGGTACTTGACCACCCAGCCCCCGATGACGCAGTAGTAGGGGAAGATGATGATGGGCACCACCGAGGCCAGGTACCCCAGGAATTTCCACTTCTCGCTGAGTTTGCGGAAGGCCCCGATGGCGCTGAGCTTTGTCTTGCGGCCGATGGCCACCTCGGCGATCATCAGGGAGAAGCCCAGGCTCACCACCAAAACCAAATAGACCAGCAGGAAAATGCCCCCGCCGTACTTTGCCGCCAGATAGGGGAAACGCCAGATGTTGCCCAGCCCTACGGCAGACCCTGCCGCCGCCAGCACGAACCCCAGCTTTCCCGAAAACATGCTTCTTTTCTCTTTCACGATTTTCCCACCTCAACATTGGTTTGCAAACACTGATTATAGCATAGAAGAAGAAAAAAGGGGAGGGGGAAAATAAAAAAAGAGAGGAGGGGACTCCTCTCTCTTTTTGGTGTCAGAGCTTCTGGACAAAGTCGATGCAGTTGCCGTCCGGGTCTTTGATGGCGAAATAGCGGTAGCCCCAGGGCAGGTCGGCGGGCTCGCCCTGGGGGGAAAGGCCCAGGCCGGTGATACGGCGGTACTGGGCCAGGGCGTCCTCCACGGCGAATTCCAGCAGGCAGTTCTCCGGGTCCGGCGGCGGGACGTTCTCCCCCTGGACCAGGGCCAGGCAGACCTCCCCCACCTGGACCTCCCACCGGCCGGGGACGCGCTCCTGACAGGGGAGGCCCAGCAGGTCCCGGTAGAAGGAGACCATCTCCGGGAGCCGGGCGGTGCGCAGGTTGACGGCGCTGAGCTTCATAAAAGAAGGCTCCTTTCAGGCGAACACCGTTTCCCGGTTGCCCACTTTCAGCAGCAGGGTGAGCAGGAACCCCGCCGCGGCCAGGCCGCAGAGGACCAGGTACAGGGTGTGGATGTCGCTGTGGTCCACCAGCATCCCGGCGGCATTCTGCATGAGGATGGTGGCCAGGTTGTTTACGGAGTTCACCACAGAGAGCCCTGTGGTGGTGATCTCTGCCCCCAACAGGTTGCGCACGATCTTCAGGGTGATCATCACATAGAGGGTGGAGGCGATGGCCTTGATGGCGATCATCACCGCCACCACCACGGCCAGGGAGCGGGTGAGGCCGTAAAAGGCGCACTGCACCCCGATGATGGCCAGGGCCGCGGCCATGAGGAATTTCCCGGAGAGGCGGTCCATATACCGGTGGGAGAAGAGGATGAGGGGGATCTCCACCAGGGTGGAGAAGAACAGCACCGTGCCCACCGCCCCGGTGGACAGGCCCATGTCCGCCAGGAGCACGGGGGCGTAGTTCATATTGACGCCGGAGCAGGCGGAGAACAGGAAGGCCACCACCAAAAACAGGAAAAACTGCCGGTTCTTCAAGAGGGAGGAGAGCCGGGGCTTCTCCAGGGGGGCGGCGTCCCCGGCGTGGGGGGCGTCGAAGTCCTCGGTGCCCGCAAAGCCCAGGATGGTGACCAGGCAGGCCAGAAGCAGCAGGGCGAACAGCACCAGGGGCGGGAAGCGCTCCACCACCACCCCGGCGCACTGGGCCCCGACGGCGTAGCCCAGGGTACCCCACACCCGCAGGCTGCCATAGCGGAACCGGCTGGCCCCGGCCATGCGCTCGCAGATGGGCATGAGGGAGTTGATGAAGGACATGATGAAGCCGTCCAGCAGGAAGAGGACGATGACGCTGCGGCTGAGGGCGAACAGCAGGCCCAGCAGCCCCGAGGCCACCAGCAGCAGGCCGCTGATGAGCTTGGGCCGGCGGGTGCGGTCGTTCAGGTACCCGATGACCGGGATGACCACAAAGGAGAACAGGCCCCCGGCAGAGACGATGAACGACATCTCTGTGGCGGATTTCCCGATGCCCGTCAGGTACACCGAGAGCACCGAGCTGAACAGGGCCATGGCCAGGAAATAGAAGAAAAAGGTGATGACGTAGCTGAGATAACTTCCCTTGTACCGTTTCGCAAAAAGAACCAATGGAACGCTCCTCCCCTCTTATCATCTGTACCTTACAGCGAAAGCGGCCCGGCGTCAAGAGGGTTTTATGAAAAAATCCTATAAATTTTTTGGGAGACGGCGTAGAATTGTGGGGTTATCTATGGTACAATGGTACTCTACCCAAGGGAAAGGAGTGGGACCATGGAGTGGGAGATCCCTGAAGAGCTGCGGCGCTACGTGGAGGAGGAGGTCCTCCCCCAGTACGGCCAAAGCGACCCGGCCCACGGGCTGGGGCATATCCGGGCCGTGCTGGAGAACAGCCGGGAGCTGCTGGAGGGCCTGGAGGCGGACCCCAGGCTGGCGTATGTGGTGGCCGCCTACCACGACCTGGGGGCGGCCCGGTTCGGCCGGGAGGACCACGAAAAGACCTCGGCCCGGCTGCTGCGGGAGGACCCGGCCCTGGAGCGGTGGTTCACCCCGGAGGAGCGGGAGACCATGGCCCAGGCGGTGGAGGACCACCGGGCCTCGGGGGGACGGGAGCCCCGGAGTATTTACGGGAAGATTGTCAGCGAGGCGGACCGGGACATCGACCCGGAGCGCATCGTGCAGCGGGTGATGGCCTACGGCAGATTCCGCTACCCCCAGCTGGGGGAGGAGGGCCAGGTACAGCGGGCGGTGGAACACATCCGGGAGAAGTACGGGGAGGGGGGCTACCTGAAGCTGTGGCTGCACAGTCCCCGGAACCAGGCGGGGCTGGACACCCTGCGGAAATGGCTCGCCGCCGGGGAGCTGGAGGAGGTGTGCAGGCGGTATGGGTAAGACCTTATATGTGTCCGACCTGGACGGCACGCTGCTGGACGGGCAGGAGCGGGTGCCGGCGTTTACCCGGCGGGTGATCAACCGGCTGGCGGAACGGGGGGTGGCCTTTACCTATGCCACCGCCCGCAGCCAGCACTCGGCGGACAGGGTGACCCAGGGGCTTACGAAAAGCCTGCCGGTGATCGTGTACAACGGGACGTTTATCCGCCGGGGGGAGCGGCGGGAGACCCTGCTGGGCCGGGACATCCCCCCAAAGGCCCGGCGGCGGGTGGGGGAGGCGCTGGCGGAAGCGGGGCTCTCCCCCCTGGTGTACACCATGGTGCAGGGCGCGGAGCGGGTGCTGTGGCGGCCGGACCGGGAGACGCCGGGGGTGGCCCATTACGTCTCCACCCGGAAGGGCGATGAGCGCCTGCGGCCGGTGGAGGACGAGGAAAGCCTGTACCAGGGGGACATCTTCTACTACACCTGCATCGGGGAGAGGGAGGAGCTGCTGCCCGCCTATGAGGCGCTGCGGCAGGACCCGGCGCTCTCGGTGCTGCTCCAGGAGGAGATCTACCGGCCGGGGGAGTTCTGGCTGGAGATCGCCCACAGGGACGCCACCAAGGCCCACGCCGCCGCCTGGCTGAAGGAATACCTGGGCTGCGGCGAGATGGTGGCCTTTGGGGACGGGCTCAACGACCTGCCCCTGCTGGCGGCGGCGGACCGGCGCTGCGCGGTGGCCAACGCCGTGTCCGTATTGCGGGAGGCGGCGGACCTGGTGATCCCCTCCAACGAGGAGGGCGGGGTGGCCCGGTTTTTGCTGGCGGACACGGCCCCCGCTTTGGCGCTGGGGGAGGGGGCCGGGGCGTTCACCCTGGGGCTGTACCGGCCCGGGGACCTGGAGGAGCTCATCCGGCTGTTTTACGAGACAGTGCACACCGTGAACCCCCGGGACTACACCCGGGAGCAGGTGGACGCCTGGGTGCCATCCCCGGAGAGCGTGGACCGGGAGGCCTGGGGCCAAAGCCTGTTGGCCCACTACACCGTGGTGGCCTGGCGGGGCGGGGAAATCGTGGGCTTTGGGGATATGGACGGCACCGGCTACCTGGACAGGCTGTACGTCCACAAGGACTTCCAGGGGCGGGGGGCGGCCTCCGCCATCGCAGAGGCCCTGGAGGGCTACGCCTGGGGGCTGGGGGCGGCGGAAGTCACCGTGCACGCCAGCCGCACGGCCAGGCCCTTTTTCGAGAGGCGGGGCTACCGGGTGGTGAAGGCCCAGCAGGTGGAGCGCCGGGGCGTGCTGCTGGAGAACTTCGCCATGGCAAAGAAATGGGAGTAGGGGGGACAGGGAATGCGGATACTCATCCAGCTGCTGCGGGGGGTGCTGGCCCTGGTGATCGGGGCGGCCCTGCTGGCCAGCGCCTGGCTGGCGCTGGGGCGGATCCTGTGGGGGGAGGACCTGCCCAGCCTGTTTGGCTACGGGGTGATGAAGGTGCCAGACAGCGCCATGGCCCCCACCCTCGCGGCGGGGGACGGGGCTGTATTGCGGGTGGGGGCGGAGAGCGCCCCCGGGGACATAGTGGTGTTCCGGGACCAGGCCGGGGAGCTGGTGCTGCGGCGGATTGTAGGCACCAGCGAGGGGCGGTACATCACCCAGGGGGACGGGGCGGACCAGCTCGACCCCCAGCTGCTCTCCCCGGAGTATGTGGAGGCGGTGTGCGTCACCTACTTGCCCGGGGCCGGGGCGGCGTTTGCCTTCCTTACCTCCCCCTGGGGGGTGCTGTTCTGGGCGGCGCTGTGGCTTTTGGTGGTGCTGCTGCCCCTGGGGCTCGCCCGGCGGCAGCCCGCGGGGAAACGGTACGCCCCGTAGGCATGTGAGAGATATGCTATTTTTTGTGCGGGATGACAGGCCCTGCTGGTATTTTGCCGGGGGCTATGCTATACTGATTTTTGAGTTCATTTGGCAAAAATTGAGGGTTTAAGGAGGATCTTCCCAATGTTGCTCACTGCGAATCCCGCCATCAGCACCCTGGAGGCTGTGGTGACGGGAGCCGGGCAGGTGCTGTTGGCGTTCAGCGTTGTGTTTGCCCTGCTCAACTGCTTTTTCGGCTATAAGCTCATCAAGGTTTGGGCCGCCATCGCCGGCTTTCTGCTGGGGTGGGTGATCGGCTTTTTCGCCGCCCTGTACTTTTTGGAGAACGTGGGGGCCTGCGCCCTCATCGGCGTGGTCGTGGGCGTGCTCTGCGGCCTGGCGGCGTTCTTCGTCTACCGGGTGGGCGTGTTCCTGTTCTGCTTCTTCCAGGGGCTGTCTTTGTGCCTGGCGCTGATCCCCAACTGGCCCGGGGCCGTGGTGGGCCTGATCGTGGGCATCGCCCTGGGGGTGCTGGCCATGAAGTTCCTGCGGGAGGTGCTCATCCTCTCCAGCGCTGTGGGCGGCGGCATGAACGCCTCCACCGGGCTGTTCAGCCTGTTTGGCTACCTGGGGAACCCGCTGCTCATGTGGGTGGTGGGCGTCGCCCTGGCGGCGGCCGGGGCCTTCGTCCAGTGGAAAACCACCGGGGAGAAGAAAGACGGCACCAGCCTGTAAGGGGCGGGGCACGTCACAGAGAGACAGGGGCTGCCATGGGGCGGCCCCTTTTTGCAGAGGAAAGGAGGCGGGCGTTATGTGGGGCTGGGTTCTGGCTGCTGTGGCGCTAGTGCTGGCGGCGGTGGCCGGGGCGGTGTGGTTTTTCTTCCGGTTCGCCTTTGTGCGCCGGGAGGAGGAGCGGACCGGCCAGGAGTTTGCGGAGGATGGGTCCATCTGGACACCCTTCGGCCGGCGGATGGAGGAGGCCCAGGCCTGGCTGGCGGCCCACACGGCGGAGCACGTGGGCCTCACCTCTTACGATGGGCTGGGGCTCTCGGCCCTGTACGTGCCCGCGGCGGCAGAGCGGCCCAAAGGGGTCTGCGTGCTGTTCCACGGGTACCGCTCCCTGGCCACGGTGGACTTCGCTTTGGAGGTGGAGTTCCTCCACAATCTGGGGTACCGGCTGCTGGTGCCCTACCAGCGCTCCCACGGGGAGAGCCAGGGAAGGTACATCACCTTTGGGGCCAAGGAGCGCTTTGACTGCCGGGACTGGGCCAAGTACGCGGCGGCACGGTTCCCCGGGGAGGACATCTTCCTCATGGGCATCTCCATGGGGGCGGCCACGGTGCTGCTGTCCCTGGGGACGGACCTGCCGGAGAACGTAAGGGGCGTGGTGGCGGACTGCGGCTTTACCAGCCCCTGGGAGATTGTCCGCCACGTGGCCAAGCGGGATTTCCACCTGCCGGCCTTCCCCCTTTTGCACCTGCTGGACCTGGTCTGCCGGGGGATCGCCGGGTTTTCCCTGAAGGAGGCGGACACCCGGAAGGCTTTGGCGGGGAGCCGGCTGCCGGTGCTGTTCCTCCACGGGGCGGCGGACGACTTTGTGCCGGTCTCCATGAGTGAGGAGAATTACCGGGCCTGCCGGGGGGAGAAGTCGCTGTACCTGGTGCCCGGGGCGGGCCACGCCCAGAGCTACGCCATGGACACCCCGGGCTGCCAGGAGAGGATCGGGGCGTTTCTCCGGGCCCATGGGCAGGGGGGATGAGGGAGGCCGGGGCCCTCTCCGCCAGCGCGGGGCGCTGGCGCTCCCCCGGCGGGGGAGCTGCCCCGGCGGAGCCGGGGCGGAGAGGGCCCCGGGGCGCGGGCCTGATGGCGGGAAAATTATTTTTTGGGACATCTTGCAAAGGGCTTCCGGTGGTGATAAGATAGGGTCAATGCGACATTTGGACAGCACTGCCGGGCAAGGAACCAGGCGGCGAGAGAACGGGGCGAAGGCGGCCCCGGCCCCCCGCCGTCCTTTTATGCCCAAAGCCCGGCGGCAGGAGAGGAAAATACGGGAAAAACAAGGAGGATGGTTATGGCGCAGCAGAGAATCCACAGCATGACCCAGGGGCACCCCACCCGGCTTTTGCTGATGTTCGCCCTGCCCCTGATGGTGGGCAACGTGTTCCAGCAGCTGTACACCGTGGTGGACACCGCGGTGGTGGGGCAGTTTGTGGGGGTGGGGGCGCTGGCCTCCCTGGGGGCGGCGGACGCCCCCAACTGGGGGGTGCTGGGCATCATCCAGGGGTTGACCCAGGGCTTCTCCATTTTGATGGCACAGCACTTCGGGGCCAAGGACTACCGGGAGCTCTCCCGGGCGGTGAGCGGCTCCATCACCCTGTGCGTGGTGTTCGGGGTGCTGCTGGCCGTGGGAGGCCAGCTGTGGGCGCTGCCCATTCTGCAGCTTTTGAACACCCCCTCTGACGTGCTGGGGGGCGCGGTGCTGTATTTGCGCATCGTCTACGGGGGCATCCCCGCCATTATGGCCTATAACTTTTTGGCGGCCATCCTGCGGGCCCTGGGGGACGCCAAGACCCCCCTGTACGCCATTGTGGTGGCGGCCTTGATGAACGTGGTGCTGGACCTGCTGTTCGTGGTGGGGTTCCACTGGGGTATTGCCGGGGCGGCCATCGCCACGGTGATCTCCCAGGTGGCGTCGGCGGTGTACTGCTACTTCAATGTGCGGCGCATCCACTTCATCCAGGTGCGCCGGGAGGACCTGCGGCCCGGGCGGCAGCTCTCCTGGGAGCTGCTGAAGCTGGGGTTCCCCATCGCCCTGCAGAACGCCATCATCGCCGTGGGCAGCATGGTGGTGCAGTTTGTCATCAACGGCTTCGGGATGCTGTTCTTGGCCGGGTTCACCGCCACCAACAAGCTCTACGGCCTGCTGGAGATCGCCGCCTCCTCCTACGGCTTCGCGGTCACCTCCTATGTAGGGCAGAACCTGGGGGCCCGGCTGGTGGACCGGATCAAGAAGGGGATGCGGTCGGCGCTGGCCATCGCCGTCATCACCTCGGTGATTATCGGCGCGGCCATGCTGGTGTTCGGGCGGCTGATTCTGAGCCTGTTCATCTCCGGGGACCCGGGGGAGGTGGAGGCCTCGCTGCAGATCGCCTTCCACTACCTGTCCATTATGGCGGTGTGCCTGCCCATCCTGTATTTGCTGTACATCTACCGCTCTGGGCTGATGGGCCTGGGGGACACGGTGGTGCCCATGCTCTCCGGCTTTGCGGAGATGGTGGTGCGCATGGGCGTGGTGCTGCTGCTGCCCATCTGGATGGGCCAGGAGGGCGTGTACTACGCGGAAGTGGGCGCCTGGACCGCCGCGGCGGTGATTCTGGCGGCGGCCTACTACGTGCGCATTGGGAATATCGCCCGGCGCAAGGGCTTTGCCCGCCAGGAGGGCGAATCATCGGAACAGGAAGAGAGGGGATAAGGGTATGAGCGAGAACGCGTTGAAAACAAAGGAAAACGGCATTACCGAGGGCGTGATCTGGAAGCAGCTGCTCATCTTTTTCTTCCCCATTCTCATCGGGACCTTTTTCCAGCAGCTGTACAACACGGTGGACACCATCGTGGTGGGACAGTACGTGGGCACCCAGGCCCTGGCCGCCGTGGGCACCACGGGCAACATCATCAACCTGCTGGTGGGCTTTTTCGTGGGTGTGTCCTCCGGCGCCACGGTGATCATCTCCCAGTTCTTCGGGGCGGGGGATTCGCAGAACGTCTCCAAGGCGGTGCACACCTCCATGGCCCTGGCGTTGGTGGGCGGGCTTATCATCATGGCCTTCGGCCTGCTGACCGCCCGGCCCTCCCTGGAGATGCTGGGCGTGCCCGAGGAGATCATGGAGGACGCCATGACCTACCTGAACGTGTACTACTGCGGCATTATCGCCAGCATGATTTACAACGTGGGCACCGGCGTGCTGCGGGCCATCGGGGACAGCCGCATGCCCCTGTACGTGCTCATCGTGTGCTGCCTGGTGAACATCGTGCTGGACCTGCTGTTCGTGCTGGCCTTCCACTGGGATGTGTTCGGCGTGGCCTTTGCCACGGTGCTGTCCCAGGTGGTCAGCGCGGTGCTCATTTTGCTGCGGCTCATGCTCACCCGGGAGTCCTACCGGGTGGAGCTGAAGAAGATCCGCTTTGACCGGAGTATTTTGAAGAACGTGATCCGCATCGGCCTGCCGGCGGGCCTGCAGTCGGTGCTGTACTCGGTGTCGAACCTGGTGGTGCAGGCTTCCATCAACTCCTTTGGCACCGACGCCATCGCCTCCTGGGCGGCCATCGGCAAGATTGACGGCTTTATCTGGATGGTGATGAGCGCCTATGGCATCGCCATCACCACCTTTGTGGGGCAGAATTTCGGGGCCCAGAAGTACGGGCGGGTGAAGCGGAGCATCAAGGTGTGCCTGGGGATGGCCCTGGGCACCACCATCGCCCTGTCCGTTCTGCTGCTGGTGTTTATGGAGCCCCTGCTGCGGTTCTTCACCGGGGACGAGGCGGTCATCGAGATCGGCCAGCGTTTTTTCTGGGTGCTGGCCCCCAGCTATTTCACCTATGTGTTCATCGAGATCCTCTCCGGCGCCATCCGGGGGGCGGGGGAGGCCTTCCAGCCCATGGTCATCACCTGCTTTGGGGTGTGCGGGCTGCGCATTCTGTGGCTGACCGTGGTGGTGAGCATCTGGCACACCATGGAGATGGTGGCCATGAATTACCCGGTGACCTGGGTTATCGCGGCCATTGTGTTTGTCATCTACTACTGCCGCATGAATTGGCTGCGCAGGTGCATCAAGCGCAGCGGCTTCCCCATGCCGGAGAAGCTGTAGGAGAGAACGAGGGGCCGCCCTTCATGGGCGCAGGAGCCGTCCGGAGGACGGCTCCCGTTGTTTTTTGAGGGTTTCTAAAGATTTGGCAGTGATTTTGCAACAAATGCCTGTTGCGCTTTTCCCGTTTTTGGGATATGATGAAGGTAACGCCAGAACGGAATTTCAGAAATGGGAGGAGATCGAGATGAACAATATTCCAGAAGTAAAGCTGGGCGTGGTGGCCGTAAGCCGGGACTGCTTCCCCATCACCCTGTCCCAGAGCCGCCGGGCCGCGGTGTGCAAAGCCTGCGGAGAGAAGGGCCTGGAGGTGTACGAGGCCCAGACCACCGTGGAGAACGAGCAGGACATGCTGAAGGCCGTGGAGGAAGTGAAGGCCGCGGGCTGCAACGCCCTCACCGTGTTTTTGGGCAACTTCGGCCCCGAGACCCCCGAGACCCTCATCGCCAAGTATTTTGATGGGCCCTGCATGTTCGTGGCCGCCGCCGAGGGCGACGGGGACCTGATCAACGGCCGGGGCGACGCCTACTGCGGCATGCTCAACTGCTCCTACAACCTGGGGCTGCGGAAGCTCACCGGCTACATCCCCGAGTACCCTGTGGGCACTGCGGAGGAGCTGGCCCAGAAGATCGTGGAGTTCGCGCCCATCGCCCGGGCCATCCTCGGCGTGAAGAACCTGAAGATCATCACCTTCGGCCCCCGGCCCCAGGACTTCTTCGCCTGCAACGCCCCCATCCAGGGCCTGTACGACCTGGGGGTGGAGATCGAGGAGAACAGCGAGCTGGACCTGCTGGTCTCCTACAAAGAGCATGCCGGTGATCCCCGGATCCCGGAGGTCTGCGAGGATATGGCCAAGGAGATGGGCGAGGGCCGGTACTATCCCGACCTGCTGGCCCGGATGGCTCAGTTTGAGCTGACCCTGCTGGATTGGGCGGAAAATCACAAGGGCGCGCGGAAGTACGTGGCCTTCGCCGACAAGTGCTGGCCCGCCTTCCCCAGCCAGTTCGGGTTCGAGCCCTGCTATGTCAACTCCCGGCTGGCCACCCGGGGCATCCCGGTGTCCTGCGAGGTGGACATCTACGGCGCCCTGTCGGAGTACATCGGCATGTGCGTCTCCGGCGACACGGTGACGCTGCTGGACATCAACAACTCCGTGCCTGCCTCCATGTACGAGGAGCAGATCAAGGGCAAGTTCGGCTATGACTACAAGCTGACCGATACCTTTATGGGCTTCCACTGCGGCAACACCCCCAGCTGCAAGCTGTGTGCCGACCGGGCCGTGAAGTACCAGCTCATCCAGCACAGGCTCTTAGAGCCCGCCGGTTCTGACCCCGACTTTACCCGGGGCACCCTGGAGGGCGACATCGCCCCCGGGGACATCACCTTCTACCGGCTGCAGAGCACTTCCGACGGGAAGCTGCGCTCCTATGTGGCAGAGGGTGAGGTGCTGCCGGTGGCTACCGGCTCCTTCGGCGGCATTGGCGTGTTCGCCATTCCCGAGATGGGCCGGTTCTACCGCCACGTGCTGGTGGAGAAGCGCTACCCCCACCACGGGGCCGTGGCCTTTGGCCATTACGGCAAGGCGCTGTTCGAGGTGTTCAAGCTCCTGGGCGTGGAGGATATCGGCTACAATCAGCCGGCTTCGGTCCGCTACCCCACTGAGAATCCGTTCGCCTAAAAAGGATAAGCACGATACAAAAAGGAGGCACCCCCCGGGGGATGCCTCCTTTTTGCTGTTGTTTTCAGGCCCGGTCGCAGTACAGTTCTATGGCCCGCTGGCAAAACGCCGCAGTGCCGGGGCCGCCTGCGCTGTCGATGGTCTGCTGGAACCGGGGGTCGCCAGTGTACATCTGCCCTAACGCCCGGAATACCTCCACGGAACAGGTGTAGAAGCTGCGGGAAATGTGCTCCCGCAGCGTGGCGGTTTTTTCCTGCACCTCCGGGTCGGAGGGCGCAAGGTGCCGCAGGGCCCCCAGCTGGGCGAACAGCCCCAGCAGCTGGGACACTGCCTCGCCCTGGGCTTGCCCGTGTTTTTCTCTCTCCAGGGACTCCCGGTACTCTGGGGTGTGGCCCCAGCGCTCTTTGGCTTCGGTTTTATACTGTTCGATGTCGCTGTTATCGAAGGCGTGAAAATCCAAAATACTCTCTCCTTTTTTCTGCATTTCACGGGCAAAGGCGAGCAGTTCCCCCATGCGCTGGTATTGCAGCTCCAGCAAGGCGATCTGCTGTTCCAGGGCCTGGGACCGGTCGAAGCCAGGGCTGTCCAGGATCGCCTTGATCTCCTTGAGGGGGAATTGCAGCTCGCGGAACAGCAGGATGGTTTGCAGGCGGCCCAGGGCCGCGTCGTCATACAGCCGGTAGCCCGCCTGGGTCACCGCGGTGGGCTTTAAGAGGCCGATGGCGTCGTAATGGTGCAGCGTGCGCACGCTGACCCCCGTTAGTTTACTGACTTCCTTCACTGTCCGCATATACATCCCTCCCGTGTAAGGACAGTATAGCCTATGACGCAGCGTCAGGGTCAAGGGCTTTTTTGAAAAAGATTGCCGGATTTTCGGTGGGTGCGCAAGAAGGGGGTGGGTCGGGCCTTACTGGCTGAAAAGGGGGGATTTCTGTATAGGCTGCGCATGGACAGCGGCCCGGGGGTGTGCTATAGTAAAACTGGAAGATTACGGGAAATCGGCTGTTGCCGCGAGAGGAGGCAGTGCTGTGAAGGAGAGAGGCTATCGCCGGGGTTTGGCGGCGTTTTTGATTCCCCTGGGCGTTCTGGTGGGCGCGGGGGCGCTGCTGCTCCTGTTTTGGGGGGCGACCAGCCTGTGGAGCTTTTTCCACACCGACAGCCAGGTCTACCGGGAAAACTGGGGACTGGCCCTGCCCCAGAAGGTAGAGCAGGAGTACAGCGCCCTCTCCCCGGACCGGGCCATGGGGGACGGCTGGCGCTACACCGTGTTCCAGGCCGGGGAGGCCGCCCCCTATTTTGAGGACCTGTGCCAGGGGAGGGACTTCCCAGAGGAGGAGCTGCGGGACTGGGCGGCGCGTTCGGAGGCGGCGGAGGAATGGCTCCCCGATTTTGACGCCTGCCGGGCCTGGTCCCAAAGCCAGGAGGACGGCAGCACCCTGTGGGTGCTCTACGACCCTGGGGTGGGGAGAGCCTATTTTTTCTGCATGACCATGTAAGACAGGGAACAGAACAGCATCCCCCGGTTTTGGCCGGGGGATGCTGTTGCGTATTATGGGGCGGGCTTTTGGGCACCCTTCCTGGCGGCCAGGCGGAGCACCCGGGGCCGGTTGTAGCGCTGGGCGGCGGCGAAGGCCAGGTCCAGCCCGGCGGCGAGGAGCCCGGTGAGCAGGAACACGGGGAAGGCCCCGAAGGGGAGGGCGAACAGCAGGGACAGGAGGCTCAGCAGGGCGATAGCCTCGTGGACCAGCTCGGACCGGCACATGTGGTCCGCCACCTGCAGAGGGGAAAAGTGCCGGAGGGAGAGGCTGGCCGGGTCGTAGGTGGGCAGGCGATTTTTCCACCTGCGCACCCCCAGGGCCCGGTAGAGGGGGGCCTCCCAGGCCCGGGGGCGGAACCAGGGGCCCATGGGGTCGAAGGGGGCCTTGGGGGACAGGGCCCGCACCGCCAGGGGGCCGATGACCCGGATGGCCAGGTGGTACAGGAACATCCCGCAGGTGATGGCGCAGGTTTTGGCACAGGCCGCGCCGGTGGCCGCCCAGAGGGCGGCGAACAGGCCGCAGCCCGCCCCAGAGGCCAGCGTCCCCACGAAGGCGGCGCGGGCCAGCGTTTTCTTCATAGGCGTCTCCTTGGGGGAGGGCTGTTACAGGGTGAAGGTCACGCTGTCCAGGGCGGCGTTTACGGTGAGCTTCAGGCCCAGCGGGGTATCCTGGGCTTCGGCGCCGGTGAGGTCCTTGACCTGGTGGACGTTGCGCAGCACCAGGGAGAGGTTCTGGGCGCGGCCCTCGAAGGTGAGGGTGACGCTGCCGCCCTCGTTCTTGGCACAGGCGGTGAGCATGGGGTTGCCGTACATGTCCACAACGTCGGCGCGGGCCTGGTCTTTTAGGGCGAAGAGGTGGAGGGTCAGGTCCTTGCCGTAGTCGTACTCCACGTTCTGGTCGTCGGCGCCGATGGGCAGCAGGGTGTTTTCCCGCACCATCAGGGGCAGGCTCATAAAGTCGTGGACCTCGTGGAGCCAGCGGCCACCCTCCACCACCCGGTTGTCCAACAGGTTGGTCCAGGTGCCGGCGGGCAGGTAGTAGTCCACGTCCCTCTCTTTGGTGAACACCGGGGCCACCAGCAGGCGCTCGCCCAGCATGTACTGGCGGTCCAGGTCCTGGCAGGGGATGTCCTGGGGGAACTCCAGCAGCATGGCCCGCATGGCGGGCACGCCGGTCTGGTGGGCCTCCACCGCGGCGGAGTACAGGTAGGGCATGAGGGTGCACTTCAGGTTGGTGAATTTCCGCAGCACGTCCACAGCCTCCTCCCCGAAGAGCCAGGGCACCCGGTAGGAGTTGGAGCCGTGGAGGCGGCTGTGGGTGGACAGCAGGCCGAAGGCGGCCCAGCGCTTGTACACATCGGCGGGGGCGGTGCCCTCGAAGCCGGAGATGTCGTGGCTCCAGAAGCCGAAGCCGGAGAGGCACAGGGACAGCCCGGCCCGGAGGGACTCGGCCATGGACAGGTAGTTGGAGGAGCAGTCGCCGCCCCAGTGGACGGGGAATTTCTGGCCGCCCACGGTGGCGCTGCGGGCGAAGAGGCAGGCCTGGCCCCGGCCCTTGTAGGCCTCCAGCAGGTCGAACACGCACTTGTTGTACAGGTAGGGGTAGTAGTTGTGCATCAGCTCGGGGTCGGAGCCGTCGTAGTACACCACGTCGGTGGGGATGCGCTCGCCGAAGTCGGTCTTGAAGCAGTCCACCCCCTGGTCCAGGAGGGCCCGGAGCTTCTCCTGGTACCAGGCCCAGGCGGCGGGGTTGGTAAAGTCTACGATGCCCATGCCGGCCTGCCACAGGTCCCACTGCCACACGTCGCCATTGGGACGCTTGAGCAGGTAGCCGTTCTTCATCCCCTCCTTGAACAGGGGGGACTTCTGGCCGATGTAGGGGTTGATCCACACGCAGATGTGGAGGTTCCGCTCCTCCTTCATCCGGCGGAGCATGGCGGGGGCGTCGTCGAACATGGCCTCGTCCCAGGTGAAGTTGCACCACTCGTTCTCCTTCATCCAGAAGCAGTCGAAGTGGAACACGTGCAGGGGGATGTTCCGCTGGGCCATGCCGTCCACAAAGGAGCGGACGGTCTTTTCGTCGTAGTCGGTGGTGAAGCTGGTGGTGAGCCACAGGCCGAAGCTCCAGGCCGGGGGCAGGGCGGGGCGGCCGGTGAGGGCGGTGTAGTTTTGCAGCACAGACTTGCCGTCGCCGCCGCCGATGACCATGAAGTCCAGTTTCTCCCCGGGCAGGGAGAATTGGGCCCGGGTGACCACCTCGGAGCAGAGCTCGTAAGAGACCTTGCCGCTGGAGTTTACCAGCAGGCCGTAGCCCTTGCTGCTGAGGTAGAAGGGGATGTTCTTATAGGCGATCTCCGAGCAGGTGCCGCCGTCCTCGTTCCACATGTCCACCACCTGGCCGTTCTTGACGAAGGGGGTGAAGCGCTCCCCCAGGCCGTAGAGCTTCTCGCCGATGTCCACGTCGAACTGGCAGCGCATAAAAGGGCCCTGGGGGGTCTGCATGGTGCTTACCATGGCGTGGCCGAAGCGGTCGCCGATGTTGGTGATTTTTTTGCCGTCGTAGTAGTAGGTGAAGGAGGCGGGGGCCTTGGTGATCTTCAGCTCCAGCCGGCCGCTTTTCACGGTGAGGCCGCCCTCAAATTCGGCGACCTCCAGGGGGAGGTCCTCCATGGCCAGGTCGAACTGGGGCTCCTTTTTCGCGCTGCCCATGTAGTGATACACCTGGGTGCGGAGGATGTCCGCCCGGGGGGCGGAGAGGAAGAACTCCAGCACCGGGCCCCCTGCCCGGCGTTCGTCGTCGATATAGGGCACGGTGTACAGGTAGACCTGCTTTTCGGTAATCTTGACTTCCCGGATCTGCACGCAGTCGGCGTTTTTCACCCCGGGGAGGTTGAGCCAGTAGCCTTTGGTAAATTTCATGGTATTACATCCTTTCGTAAGGCCGGCAGATTTTGCGGGCTGCCGGTTGAAAAAATCCCGGAACTATTATATAGTATAAGCAGCGCAAAACGCAAGCAGAGAAAATCGGCGGGCTTTGCCCGCGAAAGATCGGGGAGGAAATTGGCATGACCGTGCTGGTGGTTCTTTTGATTTCGGTGGTCGCCTGTGTGGCGCTGTGGCTGTGGGCCATCGCCCCCCAGCTGCCCCGGGCGGACTTTTCCGCCTTTGCGAAATATGACTATGCCCACCGTGGCCTGCACGACAAGGACAACGGGGTGCCGGAGAACTCCTTGAAGGCCTTTGCCCTGGCGGCCCAGTGCGGCTTCGGCATGGAGCTGGACCTGCAGCTGACCAAGGACAACCGGGTGGTGGTCCACCACGACCACAGCATCCAGCGGACCTGCGGGGTGGACAAGCTCATCTCGGACATGACCCTGGAGGAGCTGTGGGGCTACCGGCTGTTGGGCACTGAGGAGAAGGTGCCCCTGTTCTCCCAGGTGCTGGAGACGGTAGGGGGCCGCACGCCCCTGATCATCGAGCTGAAGGACTACAACGACAACGACACCCTGTGCCGCCTGGCCATGGAGGAGCTGGCGGGCTACCAGGGCCTGTACTGCGTGGAGAGCTTTGACCCCCGGATCGTCTGGTGGTTCCGGCAGAACCGGCCGGAGATCGTGCGGGGGCAGCTGATGGAGCGGCTGGAG
Source organism: Candidatus Acutalibacter stercorigallinarum (assembly GCA_019112625.1). GTDB lineage: Bacteria > Bacillota > Clostridia > Oscillospirales > Acutalibacteraceae > Acutalibacter > Acutalibacter stercorigallinarum. The sequence goes on from DXIW01000029.1 coordinate 46,694, forward strand.
AAGGGCCAGAACGGCCTGACGGCCTCCCAGGCGTTTTTTGGCCGGAACATGATGACCAACTTCCACACCCGGCCCCAGTTTGAGGCCTACGACTTCCACGCCAGGAACGTGCCCTCCCTGAAAGCGGCCCGGCGGGTGTTCGGCATGCAGGAGGTGAGCTGGACCCTGCGCACCCTGGAGGAGTACCAGGAGGCCAAGGCCCTGGGCAACCTGTGCATCTTCGAGCACTTTTTGCCCCCAGAGAACGCCTGCCAGGAGAAGAAGGGCTTTGGGGACATCCTCGCCGCCGCGGGGCAGGGGAAGGGCGCCGTGTGCAGCAGCGCGGTGGAGAAGAAATAACAGGGAAGAGGGAAGCCCCCCCGCCCTCTCCCTTCGCCTGTGGCGAAGCCAGCCCCGCCGGTGCCCGGCGGGGCTGGCGCGGCTTTGCCGCGCCGGAGAGGGCGGGTGCGGGGCGGTGAAGAGTGAATAGGGAAGAGTGAATAGTGGAAGGGCGGAGTAGGGCAGTGAATAGGTAAGAGGTAAGAGGTAATAGGTAATAGGGAAGAAGTAATAAGGGAAAGGGATTTTCTCTGTGATTGATAGCACCCGGCCACTTGTCACCCCCCCATGAAGAGGGCAGCGAATAGTGAAGAGTGAATAGTGAATAGGGCGGGGGAAGGGTAGGGAATAAGTAAGTGGTAATAGGGAAGAAGTGAAGGGGAAGTGATTGTGAAAGTTGGCTAGAATTCGGCAAATTAAATTGTGCGATAGGGAGAAAATGGGAGAAGGTGGTAAAATCCTGGAAAAATCGGGAAAAAGGCTTGCAAAGCCGGGAGGGCTGTGGTATTATAATCAAGCGTGACTGCACAGGCGCTGTTTTAGGCGCCAGATATGCGATGAAGCGGGAGGTTGCGGCCCTTGCGGCCGGTTTTTCCGTGGAGTATGTCCGATTTGAAACCGGGCGAAAGAATTTGGACGGCTGGAACCACCGGGTCTTCCCGGAAGGCCGATTTTATGCCGGACAAAGGATGTTATGGGTTTTGACTCTATCCCCGGGGTCCGCTGCGCGGATCGCCGGTTTTTCTATGTCGAGGGTGGGAACACCCGGAACAGTGTTGAGAAACCCAGCCCGCCGAATGAAATTTAAGGAGGCGATTTTTCGTGGCAGTCAAGGAAAAAATCAGGATCAGGATCAAGGGGTACGACCATCAGCTGGTGGACCAGTCCAGCGAGAAGATCGTGGCTACCGCCAAGCGCACGGGCGCCCGGGTTTCCGGCCCGGTGCCGCTGCCCACCGAGAAGCAGATCATCACCATCCTGCGCGCTGTTCATAAGTACAAGGACAGCCGGGAGCAGTTTGAGATGCGCACCCACAAGAGACTGATCGACATTCTCCGGCCCAGCAACAAGACCGTGGAGGCCTTGATGGGTCTGGAGCTCCCCGCCGGCGTAGAGATCGAGATCAAGCTGTAAGGCCTGTTCTTAAGCTACTCTGGACTCGGAGGGTCATGTTGGAGCGATCCAACCAATAACTCTACAGGAGGAAAACGAAAATGAAAAAAGGAATCATCGGTAAGAAGGTCGGCATGACGCAGATCTTCGACGAAAAGGGCAAGGTCATCCCCGTTACCGTGGTAGAGGCCGGCCCCTGCGTGGTCACCCAGAAGAAGACCCTGGAGAACGACGGCTACGAGGCCGTGCAGGTGGGCTTCGGCGACCAGAAGCCCCAGCGGGTGAAGAAGCCCCTGACCGGGCACTTCAAGAAGGGCGATGTGGCCCCCAAGAAGGTGCTGAAGGAGCTGCGGCTGGAGGACATCACCGCCCTGAACGTGGGCGACCTGATCAAGGCTGACACCTTCGCCACCGGCGAGCGGGTAGACGTGACCGGCACCAGCAAGGGCAAGGGCTACGCCGGCGTGATCAAGCGCTGGAACTTCCGCCGCCTGAAGGAGACCCACGGCACCGGCCCTGTGGCCCGCCATGGCGGCTCCAACGGCGCGTGCTCCACCCCCTCCCGCGTGTGGAAGGGCCTGAAGATGGCCGGCCACCTGGGCGCCGAGACCGTGACCGTGCAGAATCTTACCGTTGCGAAAGTAGACGCGGAGAACAACCTCATCGCCATCAAGGGCGCCATCCCCGGCCCCAACGGCGGCATCGTGGTCATCCGCGACAGCGTGAAAGCGTAAGGGAAGGAGGAAGTAGAATGCCTACAGTAGCAGTTTTGAACATGCAGGGCCAGGAAGTGGGCCAGCAGCAGCTGTCCGACGCCGTGTTCGGCATCGAGCCCAATGTCTCTGTAATGAACGATATGGTGAAGAATTACCTCGCCAACCAGCGCCAGGGCACTCAGTCCGCCCTCACCCGTTCCGAGGTCTCCGGCGGCGGCAAGAAGCCGTGGCGCCAGAAGGGCACCGGCCACGCCCGCCAGGGCAGCACCCGGGCTCCCCAGTGGACCCACGGCGGCGTGGTGTTCGCGCCCAAGCCCCGGTGCTACCGGTACACCCTGAACAAGAAGGTGAAGCGGCTGGCTATGAAGTCTGCCCTCTCCTCTAAGGTGCGGGACAACGAGATGATCGTCATCGACCAGATCTCTACCGACGCCTACAAGACCAAGACCATCGCCGAGATGCTGAAGGCCGTGGGCAGCGAGAAGAAGGCCCTCATCGTGCTGGATACCGTGGACGAGAAGGTCATCGCCTCCGCCCGGAACATCCCCGGCGTAAAGACCGCGCAGGTCAACACCCTGAACGTATACGACATCCTGGGCGCCGACAAGTTCATCGTCGTCAAGGATGCGGTAGCCAAGATCGAGGAGGTGTATGCGTAATGGCAGCACAGGATATCATCATCCGCCCCATCATCACCGAGAAAACGATGGACGGCACCAGCCAGAAGAAGTACACCTTTGAGGTAGACAAGAACTCCACCAAGGTCGACATCAAGCGGGCTGTGGAAGAGCTCTTCGGCGTGAAGGTCAGCAAGGTGAACACCCTCCATGTCCGCGGCCGCCTGCGCCGCCAGGGCCGGTACGAGGGCTATACCAGAAGCTGGAAGAAGGCCGTCGTCACCCTGACTGAGGACAGCAAGACCATCGAATTCTTTGAAAGTATGGTTTAAGGCTAGGCCGCCATACTCACGAGCGAAACATCGCCCAAGGAAGAACGGGCACGAATGGGGCGAAGCCGCGCCCCGCAAAGCCAAAACTAGGAGAGTGAAAACCACATGGCAATCAAGAATTACAAGCCGACCACCGCGGCGAGGCGGAACATGTCCGTAACGGACTACACCAGCCTCTCCAAGAATGGTCCCGAGAAGAGCCTGCTGGCTCCTCTGGATAAAAAAGCCGGCCGCAACAGCTACGGCCGCATCACCGTCCGCCACCGCGGCGGCGGCAACCGCAAGAAGTACCGCATCATCGACTTCAAGCGCCAGAAGAACGACATGGAGGTCACCGTGCTGTCCATCGAGTACGACCCCAACCGTTCCGCCTTCATCGCCCTGGTCCAGTATGAGGACGGGGAGAAGCGCTATATCCTGGCCCCCCACGGCCTGAAGGCCGGGGATAAGGTGATCTCCGGCGCTGCCGCCGACATCAAGCCCGGCAACGCCCTGCCCCTGAAGAACATCCCTGTGGGTACCTTTATCCACAACGTGGAGCTGTACCCCGGCAAGGGCGCCCAGCTGGCCCGGGCCGCCGGCATTATGGCCCAGCTGATGGCCAAGGAGAACGGCATGGCCCTGCTGCGCCTGCCCTCTGGCGAGCTGCGCAACGTGCCCGAAGGCTGCATGGCCTCTATCGGCCAGGTGTCCAACATCGACCATGAGAACGTGAAGATCGGCAAAGCCGGCCGCAAGCGCCACATGGGTTGGCGGCCTACCGTGCGCGGTTCTGTAATGAACCCCAACGACCACCCCCACGGCGGCGGCGAGGGCAAGAGCCCTGTGGGCCGTCCCGGCCCTGTGACCCCCTGGGGCAAGCCCGCCCTGGGTTACAAGACCCGCAAGACCCACAACCGCAGCGACAAGTTTATCGTGAAGCGCAGAAACGGCAAGTAAGGCGCACGGGAAAGGAGCGAAACGAATATGAGCAGAAGTCTGAAAAAAGGACCTTTCGTGCAGCCCGTGCTGCTGAAAAGGATCCAGGCTATGAACGAGGCCGGCGAGAAGAAGATCGTGAAGACCTGGAGCAGGGCCTCTATGATCTTCCCGGATTTCGTGGGCCATACCATCGCGGTGCACGACGGCCGCAAGCATGTGCCGGTGTACATCACCGAGGACATGGTGGGCCACAAGCTGGGCGAGTTCGCCCCCACGCGTACCTTTAAGGGCCACGCAGGCGCGAAGACGACCAAGTAAAGAAAGGAGAAGAGAGCAACATGGAAGCGAAAGCGACACTGAACTATACCCGCATCTCTCCCCGCAAGGTCGGCCTCGTGCTGGATCTCATCCGTAATAAGCCGGTGGACCTTGCCGCCGCTATTTTGAAGCATACCCCCAAGGCTGCCTGCGAGGACCTGGAGAAGCTCCTGAAGTCCGCCGTAGCCAATGCTGAGAACAACTTCAACATGGACAAGAGCAGCCTGTACGTCTCCAAGTGCTATGTGACGCCCGGCCCCATCCTGAAGCGGATTCGGCCCAGCGACCACGGCAGAGCGTTCCGGGTACTGAAGAGGACTTCCCACATCACCATCGTGGTGGCGGAAAAAGAGTAAGCGGTAGAGGAGGCAAACTAAATGGGTCAGAAAGTAAATCCCCACGGCCTTCGTGTGGGTGTTATCAAAGACTGGGATTCCCGCTGGTTCGCCAAGGACAACGTATTTGGCGACACGCTGGTAGAGGACTACAACCTGCGCAAGACGCTGAAGAAGCAGCTCTACTCCGCCGGGGTCCCCAAGATCGAGATTGAGCGCGACGCCTCGAAGGTGCGCATCCATATCCACTGCGCCAAGCCGGGCATGGTCATCGGCAAGGGCGGCACCGAGATCGAGAAGCTGCGCCAGCAGTGTGAGAAAATGCTTGGCAAGCCCGTGGTCATCAACATTGTGGAGGTCCGCCAGCCCGACCTGAACGCCCAGCTGGTGGCCGAGAACATCGCCTCTCAGCTGGAGCGGCGTATCTCCTTCCGCCGGGCCATGAAGGGCTGCATCGGCCGCAGCATGCGCCTGGGCGCCAAGGGCATCAAGACCAAGGTTTCCGGCCGTTTGGGCGGCGCCGAAATCGCCCGCAGCGAGGAGTACCACGACGGCACCATCCCGCTGCAGACCCTGCGGGCCGACATCGACTATGGCTTTGCCGAGGCCGCTACCACCTATGGCCGCATCGGCGTGAAAGTTTGGCTGTACAAGGGCGAGGTGCTCAACGACAACCGGGACCAGCGTCCCGAGCGCCCGGAGCGCCCCCGCCGTGACCGGCAGGACCGCCGCGACCGCGGCCCCGCTGAGAAAAGGGAAGGAGGCCGCAGATAATGTTATTACCCAAGCGCGTGAAATACCGCCGCGTGCAGAGAGGCCGGCTGAAGGGCAAGGCCATGCGCGGCAACAAGGTCACCTACGGTGAGTTCGGCCTTCAGGCCCTGGAGCCCGCCTGGATCACCTCGAACCAGATCGAGGCCGCCCGTGTGGCCATGACCCGTTACTGCAAGCGTTTCGGTAAGGTCTGGATCAAGATCTTCCCCGACAAGCCCGTTACCCAGAAGCCTGCCGAGACCCGAATGGGTTCTGGTAAAGGCGCCCCCGAGTACTGGGTGGCCGTGGTGAAGCCCGGCCGGGTGATGTTCGAGCTGGGCGGCGTAAACGAGGCCACCGCGAAGGAAGCCCTCCGCCTTGCGGCAAACAAACTCCCCATCAAGTGCAAATTCGTTACGAAAGAAACGGAGGCGTAAGTATGAAAGCTGCAGAAATCAGAGAATTGACCGCTGACGAGCTGAACAGCAAACTGGCCGACCTTAAGGCTGAGCTTTTTAACCTGCGCTTCCAGCTGGCGATCAATCAGCTCGATAATCCCATGCGCATCTCGGCCGTAAAGAAGGACATCGCCCGGGTAAAGACCGTCATCCGGGAGAACGAGCTCCACGCCGAGAACGCCTAAGGAAAGGGAGGGTTAAGAAGTGAGCGAAGCTAGGAATATGAGAAAGACCGCTGTGGGCCGCGTGGTAAGCGACAAGATGGACAAGACCGTGGTCGTGGCCATTCAGGACAGCGTGAAGCACCCCATTTACGACAAGGTCATCAAGCGCACGGTGCGCTACAAGGCCCACGACGAGAAGAACGAGTGCGGCGTAGGCGACCGGGTGCGCATTATGGAGACCCGCCCCCTCTCGAAGGATAAGAGATGGCGCCTGGTGGAGATCATCGAGAAAGCCAAATAAAAATGTTTGGCAGAAAGTGCTCGAGAACAATTTTCGTATTTGGCTTTTAAGCAAAGGAGGAACGCACTGTGATTCAACAGCAGTCTTACCTCAAGGTGGCCGACAACACCGGCGCGAAGGAGCTTATGTGCATCCGCGTGCTGGGCGGCACCGGCAGGAGGTATGCCAATATCGGCGACGTGGTGGTCGCTTCTGTTAAAAAAGCAGCACCCGGCGGCGTGGTCAAAAAAGGCGATGTGGTCAAGGCGGTAATCGTCCGTTCCGCTTCCGGCGTGCGCCGGGAGGACGGCACCTACATCCGCTTCGACGAGAACGCGGCTGTAATCATCCGCGATGACAAGAACCCCAGGGGCACCCGTATTTTTGGGCCCGTGGCCCGCGAGCTGAGAGACAAGGAGTACCTGAAGATCCTGTCCCTGGCCCCGGAAGTGCTTTGATGGAGGTGCACTGTAATGAGCAATAAGATCCATGTAAAAAGCGGTGACACCGTGATGATCATCAGCGGCAAGGACCGCGGCAAGAAGGGCAAGGTCATGGAAGTGAGCCCCAAGGAGGGCAAGGTCATCGTAGAGAACGCCAATTTCGTGCAGAAGCACGTAAAGCCCCGCAGAATGGGGGAGGCCGGCGGCATCATCAAGGCCGAGTCCGCCATTTACGCCTGCAAGGTGCAGGTCGTCTGCCCCCGCTGCGGCAAGCCCACCCGCGTCGGCCACAAGATCTTGGCGGACGGCACGAAAGAGCGCATTTGCAAGAAGTGCGGCGAGTCGCTGTAAGGGAGGAGTAAGTGCTATGGCAAGAATGAAAGATTTCTACAAAGAGGAAGCGGCTCCCGCTTTGATGAAGAAGTTCGGCTACAAGAGCGTGATGCAGATCCCGAAGATCGACAAGATCGTGCTGAACGTGGGCGCCGGCGAGGCCAAGGACAACGCCAAGGCCATCGACGCCATCAGCGGCGACCTGGCGAAGATCACCGGCCAGAAGCCCGTGGTGTGCAAGGCCAAGAAGAGCGTGGCCAACTTTAAGCTGCGCGAGGGCATGCCCATCGGCGTGAAGGTGACCCTGCGGGGCGAGCGGATGTACGAGTTTTTGGACCGCCTGTTCAACGTGGCCCTGCCCCGTGTCCGCGACTTCCGCGGCATTAACCCCAACAGCTTTGACGGCCGGGGCAACTACAACATGGGCATCCGCGAGCAGCTGATCTTCCCCGAGATCGACTACGACAAGGTAGACAAGGTACGGGGTATGGACATCTGCTTCGTCACCACCGCCAAGACCGACGAGGAGGCCCGGGAGCTGCTGTCTCTTATGGGCGCCCCGTTTACCAGATAAGGAGGGATCATTGTGGCCAAAATGTCTATGAAAGTTAAGCAGTCTCGGCCCCAGAAGTACTCCACCCGGGAGTACAACCGCTGCAAGATCTGCGGCCGGCCGCATGCCTACCTTCGGAAATTCGGCATTTGCCGCATCTGCTTCCGGGAGCTGGCCTATAAGGGCGAGATCCCCGGGGTGAAGAAGGCAAGCTGGTAAGCCAAGTGATTAGGAGGTAAATGTCATGCAAGTTACAGATACTATCGCCGATCTGCTGACCCGTATCCGCAACGCGCAGGCCGCGAAGCACGCCACCGTGGAGGTGCCCGCTTCGAACCTGAAGAAGTCCATCTGCCAGATTCTGGTGGACGAGGGGTACGTGAAGAACTTCTCGGTAAAAGAGGACGGGAAGCAGGGCATGATCACCATCACCCTGAAGTATGTGGACGGCAAGACCCCGGTGATCAAGGGGCTCAAGCGCGTCTCCAAGCCGGGCCTGCGCATCTATTCCAGCGCAGAGGAGCTGCCCCGGGTGATGAAGGGTCTGGGCGTCGCCATCATCTCCACCTCCAAGGGGATTATGACCGACCGGGCCGCTAGAAAAGAAAACGTCGGCGGCGAAGTGCTGGCGTTCATTTGGTAAGAAAAGGGGGATACGGCAGAAATGTCGAGAATTGGAAGAAAACCCATAAATATTCCCGCTGGCGTTGAGGTTAAGGTAAACGGCAGCGAAGTAAGCGTAAAGGGCCCCAAGGGCGCCCTGTCCCAGACCTTCAACCCCAAGATGAATATTGCGGTGGAAGGCAGCGAGATCGTAGTGACCCGGCCTGACGACGAGAAGGAGTCCCGCTCCCTCCATGGCCTTACCCGCACCCTGGTGCACAACATGGTGGTAGGCGTTACCGACGGCTTCTCCAAGACCCTGGAGGTGCAGGGCGTTGGCTACCGTGTGCAGAAGCAGGGCAAAGACCTGGTGATGAACCTGGGCTTTTCCCACCAGGTGATCGTGTCGGAGAACGAGGACATCAAGATTGATGCCCCCAACCCCAACACCATCGTGATCTCTGGCATCGACAAGCAGAAGGTCGGCCAGTTTGCCGCCGAAGTCCGCGAGAAGCGGCCGCCGGAACCCTATAAGGGCAAGGGCATCCGCTACGCCGGCGAGTATGTGCGCCGCAAGGAAGGCAAGGCCGGCAAGGGCTCGAAGTAAAGGTAAGGAGTGAGAAGAAATGGTCAATAAGGCAGATACCAACAAAGCACGCTTGCGCCGCCACAAGAGAGTGCGCGGCAAGATCTCCGGCACGGCCGAGTGCCCCCGCCTGAACGTGTTCCGCTCCAGCGCCAACATCTACGCCCAGATCATTGACGATGTGGCGGGCAAGACCCTGTGCGCCGCGTCCACCCTGGACAAGAGCTTTACCGGCAACGGCGGCAACAAAGAGGCCGCCCGCGAGGTGGGCAAGATGATCGCCAAGAGAGCAGCGGAGAAGGGGATCACCAATGTGGTCTTCGACCGCGGTGGCTATATTTTCCACGGCCGCGTCAAAGAGCTGGCCGAAGGCGCCCGTGAGGGCGGCCTCAACTTCTAAGAGGGAGGAATCGTTTTGGCTAGAAACATTGACGCATCCACCATGGATATGCAAGAGCGCGTCGTCGCCATCAACCGGGTTTCGAAGACGGTAAAGGGCGGCCGCGTAATGAAGTTCTCCGCCCTGGTCGTGGTCGGCGACGGCAACGGCACTGTGGGCTTCGGCATCGGCAAGGCTGCCGAGGTGCCCGACGCCATCCGCAAGGGCATTGAAGATGCCAAGAAGAACCTGGTGAAGATCGCCCTGCGGGGCTCTACCATCCCCCACGAGATCGTGGGCGAGTTCGGCGCCGGCCGCGTGCTGCTTAAGCCCGCCGCCCCTGGTACCGGCGTTATCGCCGGCGGCCCCGTGCGTGCCGTGGTAGAGAGCGCTGGCATCAAGGACATCCGCACCAAGGCGCTGCGCTCTAACAACCCCTGCAACGTGGTGCGCGCCACCCTGGCCGGCCTTACCCAGCTGCGCACCGCAGAAGAGGTGGCCGCCGTGCGCGGAAAGTCCACCAAGGAAATTCTGTAAGGGAGGGCGTTTGCTGTGAAAATCACTTTGAAAAAGAGCCTGATCGGCTCGAAGAAGGACCAGATCGCCACCGCCCTGTCCCTGGGCCTGAAGAAGGTGGGCGACTGCACAGAGCAGCCTGACAATGCCCAGACCCAGGGCAAGATCAAGAAGATCGGCCATCTGATCGAGGTAAGCAAGGACTAAGGAGGTGCGTGAGAATGAAGCTCAATCAGCTGACAGCTACGCCCGGCTCTACCAAAGAGCGGAAGCGTATTGGCAGAGGCTACGGCGCCGGCACCGGTAAGACCGCCGGCAAGGGCCACAAGGGCCAGAAGGCCCGGGCGGGCCACGGCCAGCGCCCCGGTTTTGAGGGCGGCCAGATGCCCATGCAGAGACGAATCCCCAAGCGGGGCTTCAACAATATCTTTGCCAAAGAGATCGTCGCCATCAACGTGGGAAGCCTGAACAAGTTTGAGGACGGCGCTGAGGTGGATACCGCGGCGCTGGTAGAGGCCGGCATCCTGAACAAGGGCTGCGACGGCGTGAAGATCCTTTCCAACGGCGAACTGAAGAAGAAGCTGACGGTGAAGGCCAACGCTTTTTCCGAGGCTGCGAAAGCCAAGATCGAGGCAGCTGGTGGGAAGGCCGAGGTGATCTAAATTGTTTAACACAATTCGGAATGCCTGGCGAATCCCGGACCTGCGCAAGAAGATCCTGTTTACGCTGCTCATCATCGTGGCGTTCCGGTTCGGCTCGGTAATCCCCGCGCCCTTCCTGGACGTTACCGCCCTGTCGACGCTGATGGACAGCGCCGGGCAGAACGCGGCCCTGGGGTATATCAATATGCTCACCGGCGGCGCGTTCGCCTACGCTTCCCTGTTCGCCATGGGCATTACCCCCTATATCAACAGCTCCATCATCATGCAGCTCCTCACCATCGCCATTCCCGCCCTGGAGCGGATGGCGAAAGAGGGCGAGGGCGGCCGCAAGAAGATCGCCACCATCACCCGGTACGTCACCGTGCTCCTGGGGCTCATCCAGGGCGTGGCCTACTACTTCTACCTGCGCAATAACGGCATCGTAGAGTATTCCAGCGGCTTTGCCGGGGTGTTCTCCGCCATTGTCATCGTGTTCACCTTTACGGCGGGCACCGCCCTGATTATGTGGATGGGCGAGCAGATCAACGACAAGGGCATTGGCAACGGTATTTCCATCATCCTGTTCGCCGGCATTGTGGCCCGGCTGCCCGTGACCATGGGCATGGTGTGGGAGTACATGAAGCTGGGCATCGACAGCCCCTCTACCAGCGCCCACTACCTGGTGCTGGCACCCCTGTTCATCCTGCTGTTCCTGGTGGTCATCTGGGTCATCGTGTTCATGAACGAGGCCGAGCGGCGCATCCCGGTGCAGTACGCCAAGAAGGTGGTTGGCCGGAAGATGTACGGCGGGCAGAGCACTTTCCTGCCCATCAAGGTCTCGATGAGCGGCGTGATGCCCGTGATCTTCGCCAGCGTCATCCTGTCCATCCCTCAGATGATCCAGATCTTCGTGAACCCCACCGAGGGCTTCTGGAAGGGCTTCTTCGATGCCTTTAACCAGACGGGCTGGCTGTATATCGTGATCTACTTCTTCCTGATCCTCATGTTCGCTTACTTCTATATGACCATCCAGTATAATCCCCTGGAAATGGCCAATAATCTCCGCCAGAACAACGGGACCATCCCGGGCATCCGCCCCGGCAAGCCCACGGCGGACTTCATCGCAAAGATCCTTTCCAAGGTAACGCTCATCGGCGCCTTGTTCCTGGCTTTTGTGGCGCTGATCCCCATCATCTACACCAGCGTTACCGGCATGACGGGGCTGTCCCTGGGGGGCACCTCCATCATCATTATCGTAGGCGTAGCCCTGGAGACTGTAAAGCAGCTGGAATCTCAGATGATGATGCGGCATTACAAGGGCTTCTTAGATTGATGAAACGGCACATGGCCGGCTGCTGCCCCGCCGGGCCCGGCTGAAAGGCCGGCGCCGGGGGCGGGCCGCCCACCGAAACGAGAAAGGAACGATGGATATGAAGCTGATCCTGTTAGGAGCCCCGGGAGCCGGGAAAGGCACCCAGGCAGAGATCATCTGCAAAACTCACAACATCCCCACCATCTCGACGGGGAACATGTTACGCGAAGCGCTGAAGAACGGCACTGAGATGGGCCAAAAGGCCAAATCCTATATGGAGAGCGGCCAGCTGGTGCCCGATGAGATCCTCATCGGCATCATTAAGGACCGGCTGCAGGAGGAAGACTGCAAAAACGGCTTCATCCTGGACGGGTTCCCCCGGACCATCCCCCAGGCCGAGGCTCTGGACAACATGGGCGTGGAGATCGACGCGGTCCTCGACATCGAGGTAGCCGACGACGCCATCGTGGCCCGGATGTCCGGACGCCGTGTCTGCGAGGCTTGCGGCGCCTCTTACCATCTGGAGTACAAGAAGCCCCAGGTGGAGGGTAAGTGCGACGCCTGCGGCGGCACCCTCGTCCAGCGCAAGGATGACCATCCCGACACCGTGAAAGAGCGGTTGGAGGTGTACCACACCCAGACCGAGCCCCTGAAAGAGTATTACAGCAAGCAGGGCAAGCTCCTTGTGGTCCACGGCCAGGAGGATATTAAAGACACCACCCGCCTGGTACTGGAGGCCCTGGAGGACTTTGCATGATCGTGCTGAAGACGAGCCGCGAGCTTTCCATTATGCGGAAGGCCGGGCAGATCTCGCAAAAGGCACTGCGCTTGGCAGGGGAAGCAGTGGAGCCCGGGGTTTCCACCTGGGAGCTGGATAAGATCGTTCGCCAGTATATCGAGAGCATGGGGGCCACCCCCAGCTTCCTCCACTACAACGGCTTCCCGGCCAGCGCCTGTATCTCGGTAAACAATGTGGTCATCCACGGCATACCCTCCAAGAGCACCATTCTCAAGCGGGGCGACATCGTAGGCATCGACGTGGGCGCCTGCTACCAGGGCTTTCACGGCGACAACGCCTGGACCTTCCCCTGCGGCGAGGTGAGCGAGGAAGCCAAAGCGCTTTTGGAGGCCACAGAACAAGGACTGTACCGCGGCATCGAACAGGCCCGCCCGGGCAACCGCCTGGGGGACATCGGCCACGCGGTGCAGGAGTATGTCGAAGCTCGCAATTACTCGGTGGTACGAGAATTTGTCGGCCACGGAGTAGGTGCGAAGCTGCACGAAGATCCCAGCGTACCCAATTACGGCACGCCCGGCAGGGGCGTGAGACTGTTGCCAGGCATGACCATCGCCATCGAACCCATGGTGAACCAGGGCAAAGCCCCGGTGCGCATTTTGGACGATGGCTGGACCACGGTGACCCAGGACGGGAGCCTTTCCGCCCACTTTGAGCACACGGTGGCCATCACCCCAGACGGGCCGGTCCTGTTGACCCAGCTGGACTGAGGTGGGCCATGGAAGTGCAGAAAGGCCAGGTGGTCCGGTCCCTTGCCGGCCATGATAAGGGCGGCTTTCTGGCAGTGGTGCAGGTGGCGCCCCCCTTCGCCTTTGTGTGCGACGGGAAACGCCGCCCCCTGGAGCGGCCCAAGCGGAAAAAGCTGTTCCACTTGGCCCCCACGGCCACGGTGCTGCCAGAGGAAGCCCTGAGAACCAATCGACAAATACGGTCCGCCCTGCGCCGGTTCGCGGGCAGCGCGGAGAACGCGTAAGCGGAGGTTTTTCCTATGTCAAAACAGGACGTAATTGAAGTACAGGGAGTGGTGAAGGAAGCCCTCCCCAACGCCACGTTCCAGGTAGAGCTGCCAAACGGGCACATGGTACTGGCCCATATCTCCGGCAAGCTGCGGATGAACTTCATCCGCATCCTCCCCGGCGACAAGGTCACCATGGAGATGTCGCCCTACGACCTGACCAAGGGGCGCATCACCTGGCGCTCGAAATAAACGAAACACGAACTGCTGTCCCGCTTAAAGGAGGATACACACAATGAAAGTAAGACCTTCTGTTAAGAAGATGTGCGAGAAATGCAAGATCATCAAGCGCAAGGGCAAGGTCATGGTCATCTGTGACAACCCCAAGCACAAGCAGCGCCAGGGCTGAGCCCCGGCCAATTCATGGAGGTGTAAGAATGGCTCGTATTTCCGGTATCGACCTACCCAGAGATAAGCGTATCGAGATCGCGCTCACCTATATCTTCGGCATCGGCCGCAAGACCGCTTCCAACATCTGCGCCGCCACCGGCGTAGACCCCGACATCCGCGTGCGCGACCTGTCGGAGGATGACACTGCCAAGCTGCGCGAGTATATCGACCACAACTGCCATGTAGAGGGCGACCTGCGCCGCGACCTGGCCTTCGACGTGAAGCGCCTCATCGAGATCGGCTGCTACCGGGGCGTGCGCCACCGCAAGGGCCTGCCCGTGCGTGGCCAGCGCACCAAGACCAACGCCCGGACCCGCAAGGGCCCCCGCAAGACCATGGCTAACAAGAAGAAGTAAGGAGGGGTTTATCCATGCCAGCACAGAAAGGCAAGCAGGTTGTGCGCCGCCGCCGCGAGCGCAAGAATATCGAGCGCGGCGCCGCCCACATCCAGTCTACGTTCAACAACACCATCGTGACCATTACCGATACCCAGGGCAACGCGGTATCTTGGGCCAGCTCTGGCGAGCTGGGCTTCCGCGGCTCCCGGAAATCCACTCCTTTCGCCGCCCAGACTGCCGCTGAGACCGCCGCCCGCCTGGCGATGGAGCACGGCATGAAGTCTGTAGAGGTGTACGTAAAGGGCCCCGGCGCCGGCCGCGAGGCTGCCATCCGTGCCCTGCAGGCCGCCGGCCTGGACGTTAGCATGATCAAGGACGTGACTCCTATCCCCCACAACGGATGCCGTCCTCCCAAGAGAAGACGCGTGTAAAAAACCGATATTAGGAGGTACCTGAGAAAATGGCAAGATATACAGAAGCTGTGTGCAAGCTGTGCCGCCGCGAGGGCCAGAAGCTGTTCCTGAAGGGCGAGCGGTGCTACACAGATAAGTGCGCCCTGTCCCGCAGGGCTTATGCGCCTGGCCAGCACGGCCAGGGCCGCAAAAAGACTTCCGAGTACGGTTTGCAGCTGCGCGCCAAGCAGATGGCCCGCCGTTTTTACGGCGTGCTGGAGGGCCAGTTCCGCCACTATTACGAGCTGGCCACCAAGATGCCCGGCAAGGCCGGCGACAACCTCCTCATCCTGCTGGAGACCCGCCTGGACAACGTGGTGTACCGCTGCGGCTGGGCCAGCTCCCGCGCGGAGGCCCGCCAGCTGGTGGTGCACGGCCACTACACCGTAAACGGCCGGAAGGTGGACATCCCCTCCTACCTGGTAAAGCCCGGCGACATGGTCGCCATTAAAGACGGCAGCCGCTCCAGCGAGAAGTTTAAGGCTGTGCTGGAGTCCAACGCCTCCCGTCCCGTGCCCAAGTGGCTGGATGTGGACGCCGCCAATGCCCAGGCCAAGATCGTCGAGCTGCCCACCCGGGAAGAGATCGACCTGGAAGTGGACGAGACCCTGATCGTCGAGTTGTACTCCAAGTGATCCCTGGCTAAATCGGGCTAGGGCACACCCGTACCTGGTACAAAGGAGGATCGCGGATGATTGAGATTGAGAGACCCAAAATTGAGATCGCGGAGATTTCTGACAACGGCACCTACGGCAAGTTCGTGGTAGAGCCCCTGGAGCGGGGCTTTGGCACCACCCTGGGCAACAGCCTGCGGCGGGTGCTGCTCTCCAGCCTGCCGGGCGTTGCGGTAAAATCCATCAAGATCGACGGCGTGCTCCACGAGTTTTCCACCATCCCCGGGGTGAAGGAGGACGTGACGGAGATCGTCCTGAACATCAAGGGCCTGGTGGCCAAGCTCCACTGCGACGGCCCCAAGACCGTGGAGATCTCTGCCGAGGGGCCCTGCGTGGTCACGGCAGATTCCATCAAGAGCGACAGCGAGGTGGAAATCTTAAACCCCGAGCTGCACATCGCCACCCTGGGTGAGGGGGCCAAGCTGTACATGGAGCTGACCCTGGACAAGGGCCGGGGCTATGTCTCTAACGAGCGGAACAAGCAGAACATGCAGGACGCCGTGATCGGCGAGATCGCGGTAGACTCCATCTACACCCCCGTGCTCAAGGTCAACTTCAACGTGGAGAGCACCCGCGTGGGCCAGAGCATCGACTATGATAAGCTGACGCTGGAGGTTTGGACCAACGGCGTCATCAACGCCCAGGAGGCGGTCTCCCTGGCGGCCAAGGTCCTCACCGACCACCTGAACCTGTTCGTGGATCTGTCCGACAAGGGCAAGAGCACCGAGATCATGGTGGAGAAGGACGAGGGCGGCAAGGAGAAGGTCCTGGAGATGACCATTGAGGAGCTGGACCTGTCGGTCCGTTCCTTCAACTGCCTCAAGCGCGCTGGCATCAATACTGTGGAAGACCTGATCAACCGGTCGGAAGAGGACATGATGAAGGTGCGCAACCTGGGGCGCAAGTCGCTGGAAGAGGTCATTTGGAAGCTGGCTTCCCTGGGCCTCAGCCTGCGGAAGGAAGACGAATAACCTGACATTTTACGGATAGGAGTGAATATCGATGCCGGGAACCAGAAAACTGGGCAGGAGCACCGCCCACCGCACCGCCATGCTGCGGGGCTTGGTGACTTTCTTCCTTGAGAACGGCAAGATCGAGACCACCGCCACCCGTGCCAAAGAGGTGCGCTCGCTGGCGGAAAAGATGATCACCATTGCCAAAGACAACAGCCTGCAGAACAAGCGCCTGGTGATGAGCTTCATCACCAAGGAGAGCGTGACCAACAAGCTGTTCACCGAGATCGCCCCCAAGTATGCGGACCGCAACGGCGGCTACACCCGCATTACCAAGCTGGGGCCCCGCCGCGGCGACGCGGCCGAGATGGCCATTCTGGAGCTGCTGTAAGCGCCGGAAGGAAAGCAGATCATACAAAAAGCCCCCGGGAGACCGGGGGCTTTGTCATAGGGAGGAATGACCGTGAAAACATGGATGTATGTGTCCGGCGCCCTCTCCGCCGGAGAGTTGGCCGCCCTGAAAGAGGCGGGCATCACCGGGGTAATGGGGCCAAAGGAGATTGCCGCCCCGGCCCAGGCCCAGGGGCTGCAGGTGCTGCTGTGCGGCGGGGCCTTTCCCGCTGGCGGGTTTGCGGGGGAGGACCATCTGGCCCTGGACATCCGGGGCAGGCGGCGGGTGTGGTTTTACTCCTGCTGCCCCAACCACGGCCCCACCCGCCAGGCCAACCTGGCCATGTACCGGGAGCTGGCCGCCACCCCGGGGATCGCGGGGCTGGTGATCGACGGGGCCAGGTTTGCCTCGCCGGCCTCCTCCTTCCAGCCGGAGGCCTTCTTCACCTGCTTCTGCCCCCGGTGTTTGGAGAAGATGGCAGAGCTGGGCTTTGACCCGGAGCGGGTACGGACGGGCGTCTCCGCCCTGTACGCCTGGCTGCGGGAGGGCGGCCCCCGGCCCGGGGACTGGTCCGGGGTGGGGGACTGGCTCACCTTTCGCAGGATGTGCGCGACGGAGCACTTAAAAGACTTCGCCGCCCTGGCCCACCAGGCCGGGGTGGAGGCGGGGGCGTTCTTCTTCGCGCCCTCCCTGGCGGGGCTGGTGGGGCAGAGCTACCGGGACATGGCCGGGGTGATGGACTTTCTCTCGCCCATGCTGTACCCCGCCTATCCCCAACAGGAGGGCGACCCGGGCACCGCCTGCCTCAACTGGGAGCTGTACGCCCTGGGCAGGCTTTTGGCCGGGGCCATGGGGGAGGAGGCCGCCCGGCGGGAGCTGTCCCGGCAGATGGGGTATGCGCTGCCGCTCCTGGAAGAGCTGAAGCGGGAGACGCCCCGGGGCCTTATCGCCGCCGAGACCGCCAGAGCCAGGGAGGAGGCCGGCCCGGCCAGGGTGACGCCTATTTTGCAGCTGGACGACCCCGGGCTCCCCGAGAGCGTGGCCCAGGCCCAGAAGGGCGGGGCGGGGGAGCTGGCCTTCTTCGCCTACCGGAAAGAGCTGCTGCCTGCCCTGCGAGAGGCCCTGCAGGGACGGGGATAAAAGAAAAGGGACGCGCGAAGGCGCGTCCCAAATTTTTTAGCCGTTGACTTCCCAGTACATCCGGGTGTGGGTGGTGACCTCCCCCTCCTGGAGGGTGAAGGTGAGGGTGGGGGGCAGGGGGTCCGCCAGGCCGCCGATCTCGGGGATGGTGGAGTCGGCGGTGAGGGTCAGCTTGTCCCCTGCGAACTGGAACACAAAGCGCTTGCCCCCGGCCATGCGGGCGTTGCGCAGCTCGATCTCCAGCTTGTCCTTGGCCCGCCAGCGGCCGTTGGCGCCGTAGGTGGTGCCGCCGATCTCGGTGGCGGCGAAGTGGCCGGTCATGCCCACGGCGATGTCGTAGCTGCCGTTATCCTGCACGCAGCGCAGCCGCACATCGTCCCCCTGGCAGACAAAGCCCAGGGACTGGAGCTGGCCCCCGTCGGGGGTGAATTTGCCGATGCCGCCGATCAGGTCGGTCATGGCGGGGGTGGGGGCGTCGGGGGTGTAGGCCGCGCCGTTTAGGGAGGCCTCGGCACCGGGGTTGCGCATGCCAAGCATGGGGTTGAGTTCCAAGTTTTCCAGCCGGTGGACCAGTACGTGATACAGGGGACTCTCGGGCAGGGGGGCGTCGGACACCTGGGGCAGCAGCTTGTCCCAGATGGCGGTGAGCACCGCCTGGAGCCGCATGGAGGCGGACTGGATGACGATGACCATATCCTGCTTGGTCATCACTACGCCGTACTGGCCGAAGGCCCCGTCGCCCCGGAACACGCCCTCCGGCTCGCACCGCCAGAACTGGAAGCCGTAGCCCTGCTGCCAGTCCGGATCGCCGCCCCAGCCGGCCCCCCGGTTTTCGATCTGCTTGGAGGTGGCCTGCTGGAACCACTCCGGCTTTAAGAGCTGGCGGCCCTCCCACTGGCCCTGGTTAGCTACGAACTGCACGAACCGGGCCATGTCCTCCAGGGTGAGGGAGTAGCCGTAGCCCCCGGCCTCGGTGCCGTCGGGCAGGGGCTGGCAGCGGATGTCCGACATGCCCAGGGGCTGGATGAGCCGGGGCCGGAGGAACTGGGTGAGGGTCTGGCCGGTCTTTTTCGTTAAAATGGCGGAGAGCAGGTTGGTGCCCGCCGTGTTGTACAGGAAATGGGTGCCGGGCTCGTACACGAAGGGGTGGTGGAGGAAGGTGTAGATCCAGTCCGGGTCGCCCCGGCCCAGGTCGTTGATCTCCGTCTCGTGGCCGCAGCCCATCATCAGCAGGTGGCGGATGCAGGCCTTTTTCAGGTTCTCGCTGGGGTGTTCCGGGGCCTTGTCCGGGAAGATGTCGATAAGGCGCTCGTCTAAGGAGAGGATGCCCTCCTGCCAGGCGAAGCCGATGGCGGTGGAGGTCAAACTCTTGCTGAAGGAGAACATGATGTGGGGGGTCTTGGGCTCGTAGGGCTTCCACCAGCCCTGGGCGCAGACTTTCCCGTGGCGGAGCACCATGATGCCGTGCATCTCGATGCCGTAGCGGTACAGCTCGTCCAAAAGGTCTAAAATGGCCTGGGAGGGGATGCCCAGGCTCTCGGGGGCAACACGGGGAAATTCCATAGAAAACACTCTCTTCCTCATAAAATATAGGGGCTGTTTTTAGTCTATCACAGATTAAAACGCCGCACAACTCCGAATACTAGAAACGAGCTCTATTTTTTTCGGAAAGGCGGGACGTATATGGTGACGATCCAAAAAGTGATAGGATACGAGGTGCTGGACTCCCGGGGGAACCCCACGGTGGGGGCCACGGTGCAGCTCTCCGACGGGAGCCTGGGCACGGCGGCGGCCCCCTCCGGGGCCTCTACCGGGACCTTTGAAGCGGTGGAGCTGCGGGACGGGGACGCCAGGCGCTATGGGGGCAAGGGGGTGAAGAAGGCCGCCCGGAACGTGACCGAGGTCATCTCCCCGGCGCTGGAGAAGCTCCACAGCCTGACGGTGCGGGAGGTGGACACGGTGCTGCAAAAGCTGGACGGCACACCCAACAAGGCCCACCTGGGGGCCAACGCCACCCTGGCGGTGTCTTTGGCGGCGGCCCGGGCCATGGCCGCCCACTACCGGATGCCCCTGTTCCGGTTTTTGGGAGGCGCCGGGGCCCACCTGCTGCCCACCCCCATGATGAACATCTTAAACGGCGGGGCCCACGCCGGGAACAACATCGACATCCAGGAGTTTATGGTGGTGCCGGTGGGGGCGGAGAGCTTCCGGGAGGGGCTGCGGTGGTGCGCGGAGATCACCCACACTTTGGGGGCCCAGCTGAAGGAGAAGGGCCTTTCCGCCGGGGTGGGGGACGAGGGGGGCTTCGCCCCGGACCTGCGCTCCGATGAGGAGGCCATCGAGGAGGTACTCACCGCCATTGAGAAGGCGGGGTACACGGGGAAGGTGAAGCTGGCCCTGGACGCCGCCGCCAGCGAGTGGGTCCAGGGGGACCGGTATGTGCTCCCCAAGCGGGGGAAGGTCTGCGCCCCGGAGGAGCTCATCGCCTACTGGGAGGAGCTGGTGGGGAAATACCCCATCGTATCCATTGAGGACCCCCTGGGGGAGGAGGACTGGGAGAGCTGGCAGGAGCTCACCCTGCGGCTGGGCCACAAAATACAGCTGGTGGGGGACGATCTGTTCGTCACCAACAAGGACCGGCTGCGGCAGGGCATCGACGAGGGGGCGGCCAACGCCATTCTCATCAAGCCCAACCAGATCGGCACCCTGACCGAGACATTGGAGGCCATCGACCTGGCCAAGCGCAGCGGGTACCAGACCATCATCTCCCACCGCTCCGGGGAGACGGAGGACACCTTTATCGCTGACCTGGCGGTGGCGGTGAACGCCGGGCAGATCAAGGCCGGGGCCCCCTGCCGCAGCGAGCGGGTGGCCAAGTACAACCGGCTGCTGCGCATCGAGGAGTGTTGACAAGCCGGGCAAAACTGGCTATGATGGGGGTAACACGATGGAGGAGGTGCCCCTATGGGACAGATACAGGAACGGATCGACAGCTGCGTAACGAGCATCCGGGCAAAGACGGGCTTTGTGCCCCGCACCGCCGTGGTGCTGGGGTCGGGGCTGGGGGGCTTCGGCCAGCGGGTGCAGGCGGAGGCCGTGGTGGAGTACGGGGAGATCCAGGGCTTCCCCGTGTCCACGGTGCCGGGGCACCAGGGGCGGTTTCTCTTCGGCTATGCCGGGGGGGAGCCCGTGGCCGTGATGCAGGGCCGGGTCCACTACTACGAGGGCTACCCCATGGAGGATGTGGTGCTGCCCCTGCGGGTGCTCCACGCCCTGGGGGCGGAGCGGTTGGTGCTCACCAACGCCGCCGGAGGCATCGGGGCGGACCTGGAGCCCGGCAGTTTGATGCTCATCACCGACCACATCGCCAGCTTTGTGCCCTCCCCCTTGATCGGGCCCAACGAGGACGGCCTGGGCCCCCGGTTCCCGGATATGTCGGAGGTGTATTCCAAGCGCCTGCGGGGCCTGGTGAAGGCGGCGGCGGGGGAGCTCTCTATCCCCCTGAAGGAGGGGGTGTACCTGCAGACCACCGGCCCCAACTACGAGACCCCGGCGGAGATCCACCTGTACCGGGCGCTGGGGGCCTCTGCCGTGGGCATGAGCACCGCCTGTGAGGCCATGGCCGCCCGGCACATGGGCATGGAGGTCTGCGGCATCAGCTGCGTCACCAACCTGGCGGCGGGCCTGGGCAGCGGGCCCCTGTCCCACGAGGAGGTGCAGGAGACCGCCGACCGGGTGGGGGAGCAGTTCCAGGGGCTGGTTCAGCGGCTGCTGGAGAAGATGGCGGCCCTGGAGTAAAGGGAAACAAAAAGCAGCGGGCAACTGCCCGCTGCTTTCACTTTTGCGGCCGTCAGGCCCGGGGGTAGAAGGAGAGGTACTGCTCCCCGCCGTTTACGAACACCTCTACGGTGCGGGTGTCGGTGAGGACCTGCACGTCCCACACCTCCTGGGCGGGCAGCTCCAGCAGGAGCTTCTCCCCGTCGGAGACCTGCACCACCAAGTCCCCCCGCTTGACGTAGGGGCTCTCGGTTTTCAGCAGGGGCTGGGCCTCCTCCACCGGGAAGAGGCAGAGGCGCTCCGCGTCGTTCCTCGTGACCTCCAGGGGGATGGTCATGCTGCCGGAGCGCTGGGTGTCGAAGCCCTCGGGCAGGCCCCAGGGGGTGATCCACCCGATGAGGATGCGGCGGCCGGTGGGGTCCGTAAAGGTCTGGGGGGCGTAGAAATTGGGGCCCTTAGCCGGGTGCTGGACGTACGCGGGGGTAAAGGACTGGCCGTCAAAATCCCCCACCACAAAGGTGACCCGCTGGGGCTGGTCCATGCGGGAGAAGCACAGCACCCACTTGTCCTCTACGGGGAACAGGTCGGGGCACTCCAGCACCGGGCCCATCTGGGCGGTCTCGAAGAGGACGCCCTGGTAGTCCCAGTTTTTCTTGTCGGCGGAGGAGAACAGCAGCACCGCCGCCCGGCCCTGGTACCCGGTGCCGCACACCATGCGGTAGGTGCCGTCGGTCCAGGGGAACACTTTGGGGTCCCGGATGTCCCGGCTGGTGGGGTCGATGGGGCTCTGGGTCAGGATGGGGTTCTGAGGGTCCTTTTCCAGGGCGAAGCCGTCGCGGCTTACCGCCAGGCACTGGGTGGAGACGCCCCCGTCCCCTACCGCGGTGTAGAAGAAGGAGACCTGCCCCTCCTCTGCCAGGGCGGAGCCGGAGAAGCACCCGCCGGTGGACTCGTAGGGCATGTCCGGGTCCATGGCGATGGGCTGGTCCTCCCAGTGGACCAGGTCCTTACTGGTGGCGTGGCCCCAGGAGAGGGGGGCGGTCCACACGATGGCGCCGGGGTTGTGCTGGTAGTAGGCGTGGTATTGGCCACCGAAATAGCACAGGCCGTTGGGGTCGTTCATCCAGCCCTGGGGGGGCTCGATGTGGAATTGCTGGCGGGGTTGGCTCATAGGTGTCGCTCCTTTGCAAAAAATGAGGGCCAGGAAAAAGCTCCTGACCCTATGATACTCCGGAATGGGGAAAATTACAAGGAGAGAATGTGGTCTCCCAGGGCTTCGGCCTCGGCCAGGTCGTGGGTGACCAGGATGACGGTCCTGCCCCGGGTCCGCTCCCGCCAGTAGTCCAGCACCAGGCCCTTGGTGTCCTGGTCCAGGCCCTGGAAGGGCTCGTCGGCGAAGAGCACGTCGTAGGGGGCGACTAGGGCCCGCAGGATGGCGGTGCGGCGCTTCATGCCCCCGGAAAACTCCCGCACCGGCTGGCGCAGGCTGTCCCCCAGGCCCAGGCCGGTGAGGAGGGCCTCCGCCTCCTGCCGGGAGAGGCGGGGGGCCACCAGCCGCAGGTTGGCGGCGGCGCTCACGTCCTCGCACAGGCGGTGCTCCTGGAACACGGCGCTCTTCCGCAGGCTGGAAAGGCCCAGGATCTCCCCGCTGTCGGGCTGCTCCAATCCCAGGAGCAGGGAGAGCAGGGTGGTCTTGCCGCAGCCCGAGGGCCCCATGACGCAGGTGGTCTTCCCCTGGGGGAAGGCGGCGGAGAAATCCGCGAACACCACCTTGTCCCCAAAGCGCTTGAAAAGGTGTTTTACCTGGATGTCCATAGGCCACCTCCCTCAGGGCCGCCGGACCAGGTACAGGGCCCGGTCCAGCAGGAAGAGGAACAGTTTTTCAAAGGCGATGCTCACCAGGACGATAACCAGGGTCCAGGCGAACAGGTCCGGGGTGTCCAGGTAGACCTTGGCCTCGTACAGGCGCTCGCCGATGGAGCCGTCGGGCAGGCCGATGACCTCCGCCGCCACACCGGACTTCCAGCACAGCCCCAGTCCCACCGCGCAGGCGGAGCGGAAGAAGGGGGCCACCTGGGGCAGGTACAGATACCGCAGCCGCCGGGCAAAGGGGACCTGGAACACGTCCGCCATCTCTGTGAGCTTGTGGTCCATGTTGGAGATGCCACCCAGCACGTTCTGGTACACAATGGGGGCCACCATCAGGAAGGAGATGACCACCGACAGGTTCCGGGAGGGCACCCATACGAGCACCAGGATGATGAAGGAGGCCACCGGGATGGATTTTACCGTGGCCATAAGCGGGGCGCACAGGTCCCGCACCACCCGGAACCGGGAGGCCAGCACCCCCAGGGCCGTGCCGACGACACAGGCCAACAGGAAGCCCAGGGTGATGCGCAGGAAGGAAAACCCCACCGCGGACCAGAACTCCCCCTGGGGCAGCAGCTGCCAAAGCCGGGCCAGAACCTGGACGGGGGAGACCAGGAGTATTTTTTGGTTTAGGGCCATGGCCCCCAGCTGCCACAGGAGCAGCCACACCAGGGCCCCCCACCACCGGGCCAGCCGCCGCAGGGGGCGGGGCTTCTCCGGCTTAGCGGGCGTAGTAGAAGTCGTCACCGGGCATGGCGCCTCCGATCGCCTTGGGGTTCTGGTCCATGAGGGTCTGGAGATAGGCGGAGAGCTTCGCCTTCATCTCGCCGCCTTCGATGAAGGTGATGTTGCACTCCGGCAGGGCTTTTGCCGCCACCGCCTCGGGGACGATGTCGTACTCCCCGATGAGCTTGGCGGTCTCCTCCACCTCTTCGTTGGCGTAGGCCACCGATTTTTCATATAGGGAGAGGAACTCGCCCACCAGCTGAGGGTTCTGCTCCACAAACTCTTTCCGGGCCACCACCACGCCGGTGAGGAGGGCGGCGTCGCTGCCGCTTTCCTCTGCCAGCTTGTCCCACTCCTCGGTGATGTCCAGCGCCACCCGGAGGTTCTCGTTCTGGGCCTGGGCGGTGGTGACAAAGGGCTGGGGCAGCATGGCGATGCCGGCGGGGTCCGCGGCCAGGGCGGCCACGCACTCGGAGTGCTCGGACTTCCATTCGATGGTCACGTCAGCGTCGGGGTCGATGCCGCTGCCCTCCAGCAGATAGCGCAGGGCGTACTCCGGGGTGTTCCCCTTGCCGGAGGCGTAGATGGTCTTGCCCCGCAGGTCCTCCACGGATTGGACCGTGTCGCCGTTCTCCACGATATACAGCACCCCCAGGGTGTTGATGGCCAGCACCTGCACCTGGCCCTCGGTGTTGTTGTACAGTACGCTGGCCAGGTTGGCGGGCACCGCGGCGATGTCCAGCTCCCCCTGCACCAGCTTGGGGGTGATCTCATCGGCGGAGGCGTAGATGTTGAAATCGAAGGTGGGCTGGCCGCTCTGGGCGTCGTCGCTCATCATCTTCACCATGCCCATGGCCGTGGGGCCCTTCAGGGCGGCCACCGTGGCGGTGCCCAGGTCGGCGGTGTCCACATCGGAGGCGGAGCTGGCGGAGCCCGCTTCGCTTTCCGCGGAGGAAACTTCGCTGGGTTCGGAGCTCACCTGGGAGGAGGCGCTGCCCTCTGAAGTCACGGCGGAAGAGCTGCTCTCGGAGCTTGCGGCGGAACTTTCCGCCTCGCTGGAGGAGCCGCCCTCCTGAGAGCAGGCGAACAGGGTAAGGCACAGGCACAGTGCCAGGGTGAGTGAGAGAATACGTTTCATAGGCTTTCTTCCTTTCTGCCCGGGGCGCTGTCTCCCGGGGCGGCGGGCAGCGCCCCGGGCACAGATGCTGTTACTAGCATAGCCGGGGAGAGGGCCTTGTACACCTCTCCCCAACAAACAAGGATACCCCACTTGGCGAAAAATTGCAAGGGAGTCTTGCTTTTCCCAGGGGAAAAGCGGGCAGACCCATTGACTTTTTCCCCCGGGGAACGTATGATAAAACCGCACGGGAAGCGTGCGGGAATCGAAACAATGGGAGGAATTTGCGATGAAATACGGATTACAGTTATTCAGTGTGCGGGATGTCACCGAGAAGGACCTGGAGGGCGCCCTGAAGGCCGTGGCGGAGATGGGCTACTCCTTCGTGGAGTTTGCCGGGTTCTTCGGCCACAGCGCAGAAGAGGTGAAGGGCTGGCTGGACAAGTACGGCCTCACCGCCTCCGGCACCCACACCGGGCTCTCCGCCCTGACCGACAACGTGCTGGAGGAGACCATCGCCTACCACAAGGCCATCGGCTGCAAGGACATCATCATCCCCTACGAGGGCATGGCCACCAAGGCCGAGGTGGACGCCGTGGTGGACCGGGTGAACGTCCTCATCCCCCGGCTGAAAGCGGAGGGCATCGCTTTGCACTACCACAACCACGCCCACGAGCTCCAGCCCAACCAGGACGGCCTCGTCCCCGAGGAGGAGCTGCTGCAGCGCACGGACATCCTGCTGGAGGTGGACACCTACTGGGCCTTCGCCGCGGACAAGGACCCGGTGGCATTTTTGCGGGAGCACAAGGACCGCATCCGGGTCATCCACCTGAAGGACGGCAAGGGCGGCGACACCTGCGCCTCCCTGGGCCAGGGCATCGCCCCGGTGGCCGCGGTGCGCAAGGCCGCCATCGAGCTGGGCCTCACCATGGTGGTGGAGAGCGAGGGCCTGGACCCCACCGGCCTGGAGGAGTCCAAGCGGTGCATCGACTACTTAAAGGCCGAGGACCAGAAGGACGGGAACTGAGGCAAAAGAACAGGGGCTGGGTGTTCCGGCCCCTTTCTCTATCACAGGCAGGGCCAGGGGAGGAGACAGTATGAAACGGGAAAAACTGCGGCTGTGCGGGAAGCTGTTCTGGAAATTTTTGAAGATCGGGGCCTTTACCTTTGGGGGCGGCTACGCCATGATCCCCCTGATCCGGCGGGAGATCGCCCTCCACGAGCACTGGCTGGACGAGGGGGAGATCCTGGACATTCTGGCGGTGAGTGAGAGCACCCCCGGGCCTATCGCGGTGAACACCGCCACCTTTGTGGGCTACCGGGTGGCCGGGAAGCTGGGGGCGGCGGTGTCCACCTTTGGGGTGGTGCTGCCCTCCTTCGTCATCATCTACCTGCTCAGCTTTGTGCTCCGGCAATTCCAGGAGCTGGAGGCGGTGCGCTACGCTTTTTGGGGGGTGCGGGTGGCGGTGGTGTCCCTGGTGGCCAGCGCCCTGGTCACCATGGTGCGCCAGTGCCCGCGAAACTGGCCCTCGTACCTGCTGGCGGGGGCGGCCTTTTTGCTGGTGGCCCTGGCCGGGGCCAATACCATCCTGGTACTGCTGGGCTGCGCCTTGGCGGGCCTGGCGGCCACCCGGTGGCAGGTAGGGGGGATGGGCAAATGATCTATCTCCAGCTGTTCCTCACCTTTTTGAAGATCGGGGCCTTCACCTTTGGGGGAGGCTACGCCATGCTGCCCCTCATCCAGGAGGAGGTCCTGGGCCAGGGCTGGATGGGCATGGAGGACCTGGTGAACTTCGTGGCCGTCAGCGAGAGCACCCCCGGCCCCCTGGCGGTGAACCTGTCCACTTACATCGGCGCGGAGACCGCCGGGTTTTGGGGGGCGGTGTGCGCCACCTTCGGGGTGGTGCTGCCCTCTTTCGTCATTATTCTGATTGTGGCCCGGTGCTTTGCCGCCTTTCAGGAGAACGGCATCGTCAAGGGCTGCATGAACGGCCTGCGCCCCGCGGTGGTGGGGATGATCGCCGCGTCCCTGCTGTCCGTGGCGGGCACGGCCCTCACCTTGGAGGCCGGCTGGCCGGCGCTGGCAGCCGGGGCCGTGCTGCTCCTGGCCGCCCTCATCGCCAGCTGGAAGAACATCCACCCCATCCTCATCATCCTGGGCTCGGCGGCGGTGGGCATCGCCCTGGGCTACGCCGGGCTGCTGGGGTAGCCGGGACAAAAAGCGGGGCACCGGGTATTGGCCCGGTGTCCCGTTTCCGTAGAGTACCTGCGGGAAGTGGGAAAACCTTTTGGGGATGGAGGGAGGCCCCGGCCCAGGCGACCATCGACAAATATTACCGGTGATGGGAAAGCGGCGACTTTCTGCAAGAAGGACCCGGCACGCCTGGAGTTGGCGCGGTGGGGGCCTCCTTTTCCTCCCACGCTGCAGGCAAAAAAACGCGGCCACCACCGAAGTGGCGACCGCGGATTGCGGGGCCGCAGCCCCTGGAACATCGCAGCACGATGGATGTTGCGGCTTTCAGGTTTGTCCCCAAAACCAGATCGAAGCCCGGCGCAGCGGGTTCGATTTGGAGGGGAGCCGCGACAAAACGGGTGAGGGGTGACTTTTACAAAAAAATCGCCGCGAACGATAGGCCGTCCGCGGCGACGTGGTGACCCATCGGGGATTCGAACCCCGGACACCTTGATTAAAAGTCAAGTGCTCTACCGACTGAGCTAATGAGTCATCCCATAGCTGCCCGGCAGTTTACCAGGCAGCTAAAATATTATAGCAGGAATGAATCGCGCTGTCAACCAGAAAATCAGCGGGCCACCAGGTATTTTACCACGCTGTAGCCGTCGTGGAGCTGGTTGTCCGTCCGGGCGGAGAGGTCCAGCCCGGCGTGCATCAGCAAAGCGCCGGAGTAGGTCTGGCCGGTCTCCTGGTCCACGTACCAGGCGGCGGGGTCCAGGCCGGGCAGGCGCTGGAGCTGGTAGTTGTTGGCCGGCTGGCGCATGACCACCTGGGTGAACAGCACCTGCTTTTTGTCGGGGCTGACGAACTGCCACCGGCACAGGTAGGGGTCCTCCGTGGGGGAGGTGATCCGGTAGAAGTCCCCGTAGTGGATGAGGTCGTAATATTTGTGGTAGTCCGCCACCTGCCGCTTTACAATCTCCCGCTCCTCGGGGGTGAGCTTCCGGGGGTCCAGCTCGTAGCCGAAGGTGCCGCACATGGCCACGTTGCCCCGGGTCTCCAGGCTGGCCCGCTGGCTGGCGGAGACATGGGCCCCCAGGGAGGCGATGGGATAGCACAGGGAGGCCCCGAACTGGATGGACAGCCGCTCGATGGGATCGGTGTTGTCGCTGGCCCAGATCTGGGGAGCGTAGTAGAGCATGCCGGGGTCGAACCGGCCGCCGCCGGAGGAGCAGTTTTCCAGCAGGATATGGGGGAAGGCCTTTGTGATGCGGCCCATCAGGTCGTAGACCCCCAGCACGTAGCGGTGGAAGAACTCCCCCTGGCGCTCCGGGGGCAGGGCGGCGCTGGCCGCCTCGGAGATATGCCGGTTGCAGTCCCATTTGATATAGGCGATGTTGTTTTTCGAGATGACATCATACATCTGCTGGAAGATGTTGTCCCGCACGTCCTTCCGGGTCATGTCCAGCACGCACTGGTACCGGGACATGGACTTCTCCCGGCCCGGGGCGCAGATGGCCCAGTCCGGATGGGCCCGGTACAGGTCGCTGTCGGGGCTGATCATCTCCGGCTCGTACCAGATGCCGAACTGGATGCCCAGGGCGTTGACCCTCTCGATGAGGGAGGCAAGGCCGCCCTTGAGCTTTTCCTCGTTGACCTGCCAGTCCCCCAGGGCCCGGTGGTCGTCAAAGCGGTCGCCGAACCAGCCGTCGTCCATCACCAGCATCTCGATGCCCAGCTCCTTGGCGGCCTGGGCGAACTCCACCAGCTTGTCGTCGTCAAAGTCGAAGAAGGCCGCCTCCCAGCTGTTGATGAGCAGGGGGCGCTTTTTCCGCGCCCACTGGGGCGGGCACAGGTGGTCCAGATAGAAGTGGTGGAAGGTGCGGCTCATGCCCCCCAGGCCCTCCTCCGAGTAGGCCATCACCACCTCGGGGGCGGTAAAGGACTCCCCAGGCTCCAAGCGCCAGCGGAAGTCCGTGGGGTTGATGCCCGCCAGCACTCTTGGGCAGCCCCGGGTGTCCACCTCGATGTCGAAGGCGAAGTTGCCGCTGTACACCAGGCTCAGGCCCATGGCCTCCCCCTGCTCCTCGGTGGCGGTGTGCTGGCACAGGGCCACAAAGGGGTTGTGGTTGGGGCCGGTCATGCCCCGCTTGGACTGGATGCCCTGGATGCCGTGCTGTAGGGGGTGGCGCACGGTGGTGTTCTCTTTGGCCCACCGGCCGTAGACGTGGACCATGTCCCAGTCCATGGTGGGCAGGTCCAGGCAGCCGCTGAAGGCCCGCTCCAGGGTGACGGGCGCGCTGCCGCCGTTTTCCACCCGCACGCTGCGGGCGGTCACGCCGTAGTCCGCGAATACCGTATAGAACAGGAACACCTTCACCCCGGTGACCGGGTCCACCGCCTCCACCTCCAAGGTCTCGGCCTGGCTGTCGTCGGCGAAGGTGGCGGGCAGCCCCTCCAAGGCGGGCTTGCCGGGGGTGATCTTGTGGGACACATAGCGCACGTCCGTCACCGCGTTGCCGTCTCCATTACGCACGGACAGGGCGGCGATACGCATGTCCCCGGCGCCGTTGGTGGGGTACTCGAAGGGGGTGATGTCGGCGGAAAAGTCCGGGTCGTCCACCTTGGTGTTCCAGGGGCTCAGGGAGTCGAACTTCCCCCGGTACATCAGGTACTCCAGGTCGCTGTCGGGGATCTTCGCCCCGTAGTACAGGTGGACCAGGTAGTTTTCCCGGTACACGAAAAAGGCGTAGGTGGAGGTCTTGGTGTCCAGACGGAACAGTCGTTTCGCGGGGTCAAAGGAGATGGGCATAGCAGTTACCTCTCATTCTGTTTGGGATGGTTGTGGCGTGGTGGGAACAGGGGTGGGCGCGGGCGCGGGGGTGTCGAAGAGCACCAGGTCCTCCACCGTAACCTGGCCGTCGTTGTCCAGGTCGGCGGCCCGCAGGTAGGGCCCGGTGAGGGGTTCCTCCCCCAGCAGGTGGGACTGCACCGCCTGCACGTCCCGGTCAGAGCCCAGGCCCAGGCCGGTGCAGTCCCCGGGCACCACCAGGGTGTAGGCGCTGGGGAAGCCCTCCTTCTCGGAGTAGGGCACGGTCATGCCGGTGGCCAGCTTCTCCGTGTCCCGGGCGGTGGTGCCATCGGGCTTTTCCACCTGCACGGCCTGGGGCCAGAAGAACTGCCGCAGCTCCCCCACGGTGGCCCCCAGCGGGGCCAGGAGGTACTCCCCCTCGGTGGTGGGGTACCACCCGGCCTCCGGGGTGGGGATGGGCTGGGCCGTAGGGCTGGGGGACGGGCTTCCCGCCGGGGTCTCACCGGGCTCTGGGGTTTCCTCTGGTTCAGGGGTTTCCTCTGGTTCAGGGGTTTCCCCGGGCTCAGGGCTTTCCGCAGGGGCGGGCGTCTCCGTGGGAGCGGGGGACGCCGTGGGGGCAGGGGTGACCTCCGGCTGGCCGAAGCCGGTGGGGGCGCAGTAGAAGGCGCTGTCCTGCTGGTACACCGCCAGCCCGGGGGAGACCGCCTGCAGCTCCCCCTCCACCAGGCAGCTGTCCAGGGCCTCCCCGTCCCAGGAGTACCACAGCAGCCGGGTGTTGCTCTCCCCCAGGGCCAGGCCCTCCGGGCTGCCGCTGTACAGGGCGGCGCGGGTGAGCAGGGAGGGGAGTTGGAGCACGCCCTTCACAGCCCCGTCCGCCACACGGCAGACGGTGCCGTTTGTGTCCAGGTAGCCCTCCTCCCCCAGCAGGCACACGGGGAGGGACCCGCCGGGCAGCTCGGTGAGACCGGCCAGGCTGCCGTCCTCCGACAGGTACAGGGTGTCCCCGGCGCAGACGTACAGCCGCCCCTGGGGCGTGGCCTGGAGAAACTGCACTTCTTCGGGGAACGTCACCTTCTCTTCGTTTCCCGTCCGGGAGGTGTAGGTGAGGTTAGCGGGGGCCGTGCTGTCTACAGCGTACAGGCCGCCCTCGGGAGAGAGGTCGAACCGGCGCAGCAGGGAGGACAGCCGGAAAAACTCCCAGCGCTCCGTCTCCTCCAGGGTGGGGGAGAGCCGGGTGAAGGCCACGCTGGTCTGGGCAGTTTCACACAGGATGAGGGACCCGCCCCGGAGGAAGGCCGCGGCCACCGGCCCGCCGTCTCGGGCGGCCAGGACCTCCCCGGTGGCGGCGTCTGCCAGCAGCACCCGGGAGCCCAGGGGCCCGTTGAACACCAGCCAGGCCTGGTCCCCCTCCTGGGCCAGCAGGGTAAGGGAGGCGCTCAGGGGCAGGTCCTCCAACAGCGCGCCCTGGGCGGGGGACTCCTCCTCGGCGCCCAGCAGCACCGCTGCCAGCACAAAAAAGGAAAGGAAAACCGCCAGCGCCGCTATGGCCCTGGGGATCCCCCGCCGGAATTTCCTGCTCATCACGCCTCATTCCCCACGATCTTCCAACAACGATCTGGCGTAGGCTGTGTCCCCGGTCAAAGAGGACAGCAGCAGCTTGTACACCTGCTCCGGATCCCGGTAAAAGCGCTCCTTCACCAGCTCGGCCTGGGCGCTGTCCGGGACGAACAGGGAGATAGACATCAGCTCCATGCCCTCCCCGCCGGAGATGTGGCAGGTGACCTGGAAGCCCGTCTCCAGGGGGGCCACCTCCACCCGGTTCTCCCGGTGGGCGCGGGCGTCGGCCAGCAGGGTGAAGGCCGCCTCCAGGGCCTTGTCCCGCACCGAGAGGGGCAGGGTGGCGTCCAAGGTCTCGGCGATCTCCCGGCCCGCCTCCGTCACCCGGTAACAGCCGTCCTGGTCCCGCACCACGTTGCCCCGCTGTTCCAGGGCCGCCAGGGCATCCCCGGCCTCGAAGTAATTGGCCAGCGCCTTGCGCTGGAGGATCTCCGACAGGTCCTGGCCCGAGAGGGGCGCGTTTACGCTGCTGAGGATATAGCACAGCAGGATGCGGATGTCGTTCTGGTTCCACAGCCCGCCGGGGTCTACGCCGCCGGTAAAGGCGTCCTGTCTCATGGCCCTTTCCCCCTTGCAGTGATCTCGACCCTATTGTAGCACAACCGCGGGAAAATGGCAAGGGCCTCCCCGCCTGGGGGAGGCCCTTCGCGTCCCTTAAAAAAGCCCGTTCATGGTCTCGATCTGGGAGTAGGTGTTGGCGGACATCACGTTGTTGAAAAACAGCACGTCGGTGATGCCGTTCTCCGCGCAGTAGGCGGGGAGCTTCCCGGGGAAGGAGCGGAAGTCCGCCACGTGGACCTCACTGTAATTGGCCGCCAGAAACGGGGCGATGGCGTTGCCGTAGGAGTCCTTCACCAGCAGCAGCTTCCGGCCGGAGGCGTCGTCGTGGTTGGTGATGCGCACCAGGGGGTTGTCCCCCCACAGCACCATGGAGTACCCCATGCCCTCGTCCGGGGCGTACATCCCCGACAGCTCGGTAAAGGACACCCCGTCGTAGGAGAGCTCGATGGTGTAGTCGAAGCCCGGCTCGTACAGGTCGATGTGGTCGGGATTTTCCGCCAGGCAGCTCTCCCCGGTGGCCACGTACAGGTAGCCGGTAAAGTCCTCCACCGTGGACACGGTGAAGTCGGAGAGGGGCGCGGCCGTTTGATCTGCCGCCTCGCAGAAGGCGGTGTAGGCCCAGTAGGCCCCCAACGGTGCCCAATGGGTGTCGGTGTTGAAGTACAGGTACTGGTCTTTGTGGTAGTCCAGGGCGTCGTAGATGTCCACCGGGATGACCTGGGAGCCCTCGGTGTAATTTGCGAACACGTCCGACAGGTTCTCCCGCTGGGAGGTGCAGCCCATATCGTCCCGGATGCGCTCCGGCAGGCCGAACTCCGAGTGGTTGGGCACCACCATGTTGTACACCGTGGTCCCCGGCAGCTGCTGCTGGTAGCCGGAGATGGCCTGGGCGTAGGCCGCGGCGGCGTCGGTGCTGCCGTAGAACAGCTCGAAAGCCTTGTTCTGCCAGATGTACACCCCGCTGGACAGATACCCGTCGCTGCCGTCGTCGGGAATGGGAGGCGGGGTGGGTTCC
>DXIW01000030.1 GCA_019112625.1 Candidatus Acutalibacter stercorigallinarum
GAGGAAACCGGCCTTACCGTTCATTCACTAAAACTTTTTGGCGTTTACTCCGGGCCGGACCTGTACCATGTCTATCCCGACGGCAACGAAGCTTATATCATCGACATTGTGTACAGCAGTGATGATTTTTCTGGGGTGGTAAAGCGCCAAGAGAGCGAAGTGGACGATCTGCGCTGGTTCTCCATGGCTGAACTTCCCGAAAATCTCAGTCCCCCTATTCGCCGGGCTTTGCACGATTTTATTGCAGCACAGCAAAAGAGATATTGAAAGGAGCGAATCGCTATGTATCCTTTTCCCATCGGCGTCATGCTGGATTCCTTCCGCACCGACGTGAACACCGCCCTGGATAAGGCCCAGGCCCTGGGGGCCCAGGGCGTGCAGATCCGTGCCACGTTTGACGACTTGACCCCCGCAGCCCTGACCGCGGAGCGCCGCAAGGAGCTTTTGAAAGCGGTCAAGGACCACGGCCTGGTGGTCTCCGCCCTGTGCGGCGACCTGGGCCACGGCTTCGACGACCCGGAGAAGAACCCGGCCCTCATCGAGGAGTCCAAGCGCATTTTGGACCTGGCCAAGGACCTGGAGACCGACGTGGTCACCACCCACATCGGCGTGGTGCCCAATGACAAGTCCCACCCCCGGTACGCCATCATGCAGGAGGCCTGCGGCCAGCTGGCGGCCTACGCCGACTCCCTCCAGGCCCACTTCGCCATCGAAACCGGCCCCGAGGTGGCCGCCACCCTCAAGGGCTTCCTGGACGGGCTGCACTCCACCGGCGTGGCGGTAAACCTGGACCCCGCCAACTTCGTCATGGTCACTGGGGACGACCCGGTGCAGGCGGTGTATACCTTAAAGGATTATATCGTCCACACCCACGCCAAGGACGGCAAGCGGCTGTACTACGTAGAGCCGGAGAAGCTCTACGGCCTGGTGGAGTCCGAGATGCTCCAGGACCCCTCCTTCATCGAGCTGCCCCTGGGCCAGGGCGACGTGGACTTCCCCGCCTACCTGAAGGCCCTGGACGACATCGGCTACACCGGCTTCCTCACCATCGAGCGGGAGGTGGGGGACGACCCCGAGGGGGACATCGGCCTGGCGGCCCAGTTCCTCCGGGACCTCACCCGCTGAGGGAAAAATCACACAACGGGAAAGCAGGGGGCTTTTGCCCCCTCTTTTTCTGCCTATCGGGCAATTTTTCGAGGAAAACAGTTGAAAACCCCGGCCCCGGTGTGGTAGAATCTCAAAGGCCCGGCACAGGCCGGGAAAATCCAACAAACGAGGACGATGGACATGGCTAGGGAAAAGCTGCCCCTTCTGACAAAAGCGAACGTGAAAACCTTCCTGCTGGTGAATCTGGGCGTGCTGCTGCTCACCTGCGGTGTCTACTTCTTCAAGCTGCCCAACCACTTCTCCACCGGCGGGGTCTCGGGCCTGGCCATCCTGCTGGGCAGCGTGGTGCCCGTGTCCACCGCCACCCTGATGGCCGTCATCAACATCGCGCTTTTGGTGCTGGGCTACCTGTTCCTGGGCCGGGAGTTCGGCTTCTGGACCACCTACTGCAGCCTGATGTACTCCGCGGAGACCTGGCTGCTGGAGGAGCTGTTCCCCATGACCGCCCCCTTTACCGACCAGCCCCTTCTGGAGCTGTGCTTCGCCATGATGCTGCCCGCGGTGGGGTCGGCCCTGCTTTTCAACTACAACGCCTCCTCCGGCGGCACCGACATCATCGCCATGATCTTAAAAAAGTACACCACCATCTCCGACGTGGGCAAGGGCCTGTTTTTAAGCGACAGCGTCATCGCTCTGGCCTCCTTCTTCATCTTCGGGGCAGAGACCGGCCTGTTCTCCATGCTGGGGCTGTTCCTCAAGTCCTTTGTGGTGGACTCCGTCATCGAGAGCATCAACCTGTGCAAATTCTTCTCCATCGTCACCTCCAAGCCCCAGGAGATCTGCGACTATATCATCCACGAGCTGCACCACAGCTCCACCGTGGTAGACGGCCAGGGCGCCTTCTCCCACCAGGACAAGAAGGTGGTGCTCACCGCCGTGCGCCGGGGGGAGGCGGTGCGCCTGCGCCAGAAGTGCAAGCAGATCGACCCCCACTCCTTTATGTTCATCACCAATACCAGCGAGATCATCGGAAAGGGCTTCCACTCTGTGTAAGGGCGAAAGCCCTTTTCCATTTCAAAATTGCATTGTCCGCCCCGATATGGTATCATAAAAGAAAATCTTCTGGGAAAGTTTGTGGGAGAAGCTATGGAAAACTTATATCAAGAGGAATTTTGCCAGCTGTTCCGGGAGCACGTGTCCCGGGAGGGGGGAGACCGGCTGTTGAGCTGGCTTTCCACCACCGATTTCTTCACCGCCCCGGCCAGCACCAAATTTCACTGCGCCTGTGAGTTCGGCCTGGTGCTGCACAGCATCAACGTATACAAGGTGCTGCGGGAGAAGTATTTCGACGAGGGCGACAGCGAGGAGAGCTTCGCCCTGTGCGGGCTGCTCCACGACGTGTGCAAGGCCCAGTTCTACAAGGTGGCCACCCGCAACGTGAAAAACGACGAGACCGGCCAGTGGGAGAAAAAGCCCTACTACACCGTGGACGACGCCTTCCCCTTTGGCCACGGGGAGAAGTCCGTGTACCTCATCGAGCGCTTTGTGCGCCTGAAGCCCGCCGAGGCCATGGCCATCCGCTGGCACATGGGCGGCTTCGACGAGGCGGCCCGGGGCGGCAGCTTCGCCATCAGCGCGGCCTACGACAAATACCCCCTGGCGGTCAAGCTCCACCTGGCCGACCTGGAGGCCACCTACCTCCGGGAGCACGGCACTTCCGAGGTGCGTAATTGAGCGGGAAAGGAACAAGACCATGGATGCGATCGTGACCTATGACCTGGCAAAGCAATACGGCGGCACCTGGGCCCTGCGTGGGCTGAACCTCCAGGTGCCCCAGGGCAGCGCGGTGGCCTGCGTGGGCCGGGAAAACTCCGGCAAGACCACCCTCATCCGGCTGCTGTCCGGCCTGTACCGCCCCACCAGCGGGGAGTGCACCGTGCTGGGCTTGTCCCCGGCCTTCGAGACCGAGCGCCTCCACGCCCTGGTGGGCACGGTGCTGGGCACTGCAAGGCTCTACGGCCACTTGACCTTGCAGGAGAACCTGAACTTTTTCGCCGGCCTGCACCAGGTGGACAGCAACGACGGGGTAGAGCGCTCCTCCTTTTTGCTCCACGCCCTGGACATCTGGGAGGCCCGGGACCTGAAGGTGCGGGAGCTGCCCACCGGGGTGCTCCGCCGGGCGGCCCTGGCCCAAGCCCTGATGCACCGGCCCTCGGTGCTGCTGCTGGACCTGCCCCCCCAGGGGCTGGACCCGGAGAGCCAGGAGGCCACCCACCGGCTCCTGGCCCAGACCATGGAGCAGGAGGGCACCACCCTGCTGCTCTGCACCCGGAACATGGCCTACGCCCAGGCGGTGTGCAGCGGCTTCGCCCTGCTGCAGGACGGCGTCCTCCTGGGCAAGGGGGATTTGGAGAGCTTGCGCCGGGCGGCCGGACTGAGGTTCCGGGCGGCCCTGCGGCTGAAAGAAGGTGACCCGGCCCCCGCGGGCTTCCGCCTGGGGGAGGAGGGCCTCTGGATCAGGGAGATCGCCTCGGAGGAGGAGATGCCCCAGCTCATCGCCCAGGCGGTGCAGGGGGGAGGCTCCCTGTTCGAGGCCCGGGTGATCCGCCCCACCCTGGCGGAAATTTACGAGGCCTATGCCGATGGCAGGCCCAGAAAGGCAGGTGAGCAGCATGAGCAAGACGGAGAAGCGGACGTCCCAGGGCCGCAAGCGCCAGCAGCCCCCGGGGCAGAAAGCGCCCCAGCAGCCCAAGACGAAGCACAGGTTTGACCCCCTGCGGTTGTTCTCCTCGGCGGAGATCGTGCTGGTGCGCAAGGACCTGGGCGCCCTGTGGAGCCGCAAGGGCATGCGGGCCCTGCTGCTCCTGCTGCCCCTGGCCCTGATGGTGGCTATTCCCGTGGTGTATTTCGTGGCCATCAGCCTGCTGCCCGCCCCCCGGGGCGCCCAGGTGCCGGAGGTCCTGCTGGGCCTCCTCTCCCAGGACGCGGAAGAGCTGGGCTACCGCCAGGCCTGGGCCCAGGTGTTCACCACCCTGCTGTGCCCGCTGCTGTTTCTGTGCGTGCCCCTGGTGTGCTCGGCGGTGCTCAGCTCCTGCGCCTTTGTCATGGAGAAGGAGGAGGGCACCTTAGAGACCCTGCTCCTCTCCTCCATGAGCGCCAAGTCCGTGTATAACGCCAAGGTCACCAGCTGCACTATCCTGTCGGTGGCCGTGTCCTTTCTGTCCTTTCTGGTGTTCGCCATCACCGTCACCGTGGTGGACGTGGCCCTGCAGGTGCCCTTTTTCTTCAACCTGCAGTGGCTGGTGCTCCTCTTTCTCGTGATGCCCGCCCTGGCCCTGTTCTCCGTGGTGTTCATCAGCCTGGTGCTGCCCCGGGTGCACAGCACCCTGGAGGCTTTGCAGACCATGGGCTACCTCATCCTGCCGGTGGCGGTGCTGTGCCTGGTGCAGCTCACCGGGGCCGTGCGGTGGAACGCCGGTTTGCTGCTCCTCATCGCACTGGCGCTTTTCGTGGCGGACGTGGCGCTCTTCAACGCCTCGGGCCGGCGGTTCCAGGCCCAACGCCTGCTGGAAAAGACCCGGGAGGAGCCCTGACCTCCCTTGACAACCCCCGGGGAGATGTGGTAGATTGTATTCCGTGAGATTTTGACGAGAAAGGAAGTTTTGCCCCTATGGAGATCGAATATACCCCCCGCGGCGTCTGTTCCCGGCACATCCATGTGGATGTGGAGGACGGGACCATCCGCGAAGTGAAGTTCACCGGCGGCTGCAGCGGCAACACCCAGGGTGTGGCCGCCCTGGCCCAGGGAATGAAGGTGGAGGACTACATCGCCCGCTGCAAGGATATCAAGTGCGGCCACAAGCCCACCTCCTGCCCGGCTCAGCTGGCCCTGGCCCTGGAGCAGGCCCTGCAGTCCCAGGCCTGAGTTTTTACCGCAAATAGGGGAAAGGCGCTGTCCCGCGTGGGGCAGCGCCTTTCTTGCGCTTTGGCTGTTAGCAGCCGCAGCCACAGCCGCAGTCGTTGTTGTTGCAGCCGTTGTAGCCGCCGCCAAGGCCGCCGCAGCAGCACAGCAGCACCAGGATGATGAGAATCCAAGAGCAGTTGTTGTTACCACACATG
The DNA here is from genome assembly GCA_019112625.1 of Candidatus Acutalibacter stercorigallinarum. Classification (GTDB taxonomy): domain Bacteria; phylum Bacillota; class Clostridia; order Oscillospirales; family Acutalibacteraceae; genus Acutalibacter; species Acutalibacter stercorigallinarum. The sequence continues at coordinate 5,227 of DXIW01000030.1, forward strand.
GGGGAACGCCTCCTTTCGTTTACACTCCATCTTATGGCCGGGCGGGGAAAGTGTGAAAGGTTTTGCCCGGCGGCACTCCCCAAAAAATATTTTTTGATTTTGACCTTTTTTGACCTTGACAAGATCGAAAAAGCGAGTATAATAAAAGTCAAAGAAAGTCAAAGACAAAAGGAGGCGTAGCTGATGCGGATCAGCGACAGTGTGGCAAATTACATCCTGCAGCTGCTCCAAGAGACCAACGGGACGGCGGAGATCCAGCGCAATGAGCTGGCCAACTTCCTGGGCTGTGTGCCCAGCCAGATCAATTACGTCATCACCTCCCGCTTCACCCCGGAGCAGGGCTATCTGGTAGAGAGCCGGCGGGGGGGCGGCGGATATATCCGCATCACCCGGCTTAATCTCTCCAACGCCGACCGGATCATGCACATCGTCAATTCCATCGGCGACAGCCTGGACGCCGGCACCGCCCGGGCCATGACCCAGAACATGGTCCAGAGCGGCGTGTTGGACCAGGCCTCCGCCGAGCTCATCTACGCGGCGGTGTCGGAAAAGACATTGGCCGTGCTGCCCCGGGAGCTCCGGGACAAAGCGCGGGCCGCCATCTATAAGAATATGCTGATTGTGACAAGGACTTAAAGGAGGGATCGTTATGCTGTGTCAGATGTGCGGGCAGCACCCCGCCACCACCCATATCAAAACCATCGTCAACGGGAAACTCACCCAGGCCCACCTGTGCGCCGACTGCGCGAAAAAGCAGGGCTACGGCAATTTGTTCGCCGACTGGGGCTCCGGCTTCGGCAGCCTGCTCAGCGGCTTTATGGGCAGCGCCGCCCCCGCCCGGCAGGTGACCCGCTGCCCCGGCTGCGGCGCCAGCTTCGAGGACATCACCCGCAGCGGGAAGATCGGCTGCGCCGAGTGCTACCACACCTTCCGGGGCCAGCTGCTGCCTATCATCCAGCGCATCCACGGCACGGCCCAGCACAAGGGGAAGGTCCCCGGCAGCTCGGCCCTGCGGGTCACCGATACCAACAACAAGATCGTGGCCGTGGAGGAGACCCCCTTAGAGGAGAAAAAGCGCCTGCTCAAGCAGGCCATTGAAACACAGGATTTCGAGCGCGCCGCGGTTTTGCGGGACGAGATAAAGGAGCTGGAGCAACATGGCTGAGCAAGTAAAATGGTATGAACGGGCCGGGGCTTGCGGCGACGTAGTGTGCAGCACCCGGGTGCGCCTGGCCCGAAACTTGAAGCAGTACCCCTTTCCCGCCTACGCCAACGGCAGGCAGAAAGAGGAGATCGAACAGAAAGTAAAGGACGCCATGCTCTCGGGCAACAGTATCCTCTCCCGGGAGTTCTGCTTCCTGCCCTTGGAGGAGCTCTCCGACGAGGCGGCCGTCTCCCTGGTGGAACGCCACCTGGTGAGCCCTGCCTATATCTCCGACCGGAAGGGCAAGGGGGTGCTCCTCTCCCAGGACGAGAGCGTGTCCATCATGGTAAACGAGGAGGACCACCTGCGCATCCAGGTGCTGCGGGAGGGCCTCTCCTTAAAAGAGGCCGCCGAGCTGGCCGACCGCATCGACACCCTGCTGGGAGAGACCCTCCAGTTCGCCTTCGACCCGGAGTTCGGCTACCTGACCCAGTGCCCCACCAACCTGGGCACCGGCATGCGGGCTTCCCTCATGCTCCACCTGCCCGCCCTCACCGAGAGCGGCGCCATGGCCCGCATCGCCGGGAACCTGACCAAGCTGGGCCTCACCCTGCGGGGTACCTACGGCGAGGGCAGCCAGATCACCGGCGCCCTGTACCAGCTCTCCAACCAGATCACCCTGGGCCTCAGCGAGAACGAGGCCATCGTCAATCTGTCCTCCATCGCCTCCCAACTCATAGAGGAGGAGCGCAAAGCCCGGCACGATCTGTGCGAGACCATCCCCTTCCAGGACAAAGTGGACCGGGCCGCCGGGGTGCTGAAAAGCGCCAAAATGCTCTCCACCAGTGAATTCATGGACCTGGTCTCCTACCTGCGGCTGGGGCTCTCCGCGGGGCTCCTCACCGGGACTACCCAGGAGGCCCTGAACGCCCTGACCATCCACGTGCAGCCCGCCACCTTAATGGCCTCCGCGGGCAAAGCCTTAGACCAAACCCAGCGGGACATCCTCCGGGCCCAGGTGACCCGGCAGGCCTGTGCCCCCATCCACGACGCAAAGGAGTGAAAAGCGTATGTATCGTTTCCAAGGATTTACCGAAAAAGCAAATAACGCCCTGAACCTGGCGGTCACCTCCGCCCAGGAGCTGGGCCACGACTATATCGGCAGCGAGCACCTGATGCTGGGCCTCTTGAAAGAGGGCAGCGGCGTGGCCTACAATGTGCTCAACAAATTGGGCGTCACCGCCGAGAGCTACGAGAAGCTCATCCGGGAGCGCATCGGCGCGGGCACGCCCACCAGCCTGTCCCCCGACGCCTTTACCCCCCGCACCAAGCAGATTCTGCAGGTGGCGGCCATGGCCGGCGCCCAGATGCACAACGCCTACGTGGGCACCGAGCACATCCTCATCGCCATCCTGCAGGACGCCAGCTGCTATGCCATGCGGTTCCTCAAGCTGCTGGGCGCAGACCCCGAGCGGGTGGTGGGGGAGCTGTCCTCCCTGCTGCACAACGCCCCCTTCGAGAACAATGCTTCTGGCGATGCCCCCGGCCAGGAGGGCAAGTCCGGCGGCAAGGCCCTGGACCAGTTCGGCCGCGATCTGACCAAGCTGGCCAAAGAGGGGAAGATCGACCCGGTCATCGGCCGGGAGCAGGAGATCCAGCGGGTGGTGCAGATCCTGTCCCGCCGGACCAAGAACAACCCGGTTCTCATCGGC
>DXIW01000031.1 GCA_019112625.1 Candidatus Acutalibacter stercorigallinarum
TCTTCTCCGCTATAAAATGATGAAACAGGCGGGGGTTGTCCAGTCCCTGGACGAGTTCCTGGAGCGATGTTACCCCCATGGGGAGGAGGAATGACCGTGACCCGGAACCTTTTTGTCCGCGCCCGTGTGGCAGATTGGGAGAAACATTATATCGATTCCAAGGCGAAGGAGGCGGGCATTTCGGAGAGCGAATTTGTCCGCAGGGCCGCCATGGACAAGGATGTAACTGTCCTCCCAGGAGTGGATGAGCTGGTCCGGGAGCTCCGCTACCAGGGCAATAATCTGAACCAGCTGACGGTGATGGCCCGGCAGGGCCGCATCCGGCTGGTGGATCTACGACCGTTCCTGGAGGTGTACCAAAGGACATGGCAAGCGTTAAATTCGTTGCTGTCTCGCGTGGGCTGAGAGGTATCGTGGACTATGTGACCAACCGGGAGAAAACAAATGAATCGCTGATTTCCGGGGTGAACTGCCTACCTCAGACCGCTGTGGAGGAATTCCAGGCGGTGAAGCTGCGGTTCCACAAGACAGAGGGGAGAAGCTATTACCACATCGTCCAGGCCTTTTCTCCCGACGACCCCCTGGATTTTGCCACAGCCCACGAGATCGGTGTTGCCTTTGCCCAGTATTTCCAGGGGTACCAATGCCTGGTGGCCACCCACCAGAACACGGCCCATATCCACAACCACATCATCCTCAACTCGGTGAGTTTTGAGACAGGAAAGAAATTTCACCAGAGCGCAAAAGAGATGCGCCAGGCCAAGGAATACTCCAACCAGTTGTGCAGGGAGCATGGGCTCTCCGTTACAGAAGCCAAGGCAGACCCTTCCCGCATCCCACGCTGGAAGCGGAAACTGCGGCGGGATATCCGCGCCGCCATGGAACATTCCCATAGCCGGGAGGAGTTTATCCACAGGCTGGAAACCATGGGGTATCGGGTGAAGTGGGAGCCTGGGCAGAAATATATCACCTACACCACAGAGGACAATATCCGCTGCCGGGACAGCAAGCTCTTTGACCCCACCCTCCTCCGGGAGAATATGGAGCTCTACTTTGCCATGGGCGGGGCGGCTTATTTGGATACCTACCAGGAGGCTTCGGCGGAAAACGGCCTGGGCTTGGACGACGCGGTGTGGGACCTTTCTTCTCTTCTGCAGGACTTTGCGGAAGAGGAGACCCGGTACCACTTGGAAACGATCCGCCACAGCCGGGAGGAGTTGGAGCATATCCTGGCGCGGGGCGGCAAGTTGGACCACGCCCAGTACACGGTGGACGAGGAAGAGGAATACGAACAGGCCCACGGCTTTTCCATGGGAATGTAAGAGACGAAAGGAGGACGCTACGAACTATTTCATGCCAACACTGTATGCCAGCCACAACACGGTGATTCGAGGTGTGCGGTATATCACTTTCAGCGCCTTTCACGGGGAGAAGAGTATCTTTGACAAGGTGGAGGAGCTGATTGTAGGGGACAAGTCTCTGTCCCATTTTCACAAAGAAGAGGAAGAACATTCGGTGAGTTACGGTATGGATAAAGAGGAGGAGTAGGAGTATGGTGTGGGAAGGAAAGGAGGCGGCCTCTATGGAAAAAGCACAGGCAGCCATTTATTGCAGGCTCAGCCAGGACGATGGCAGCCTGGGGGAGTCGGGCAGCATCCAGACCCAAAAGGCGATCCTCACCCAGTATTGCCAGGAGCACCACATGGAGATTGTGGATTGCTACTGCGACGACGGCTGGAGCGGGACCAATTTTGACCGGCCCGCGTTCCAGCGGATGATAGGGGACATCGAAGCCGGCAGGGTCAACACGGTGATTGTGAAAGACCTCTCCCGGTTTGGCAGAGAGTACGCCCAGATGGGCCTCTACATTGAGCACTACTTTGAGGAGAAAGGCGTTCGCTTCCTCTCCCTGGCGGAGAACATCGACTCCAGCCAGGGACTGAACAACCTTGTCCTTCCCTTTACCAACGTGATCAACTCCCTCTATGCACGCCAAGCTTCGGAAAAGACAAAGGCGGCCCATCGGGCTAGAGCCAAGAACGGGATGTTCCTTGGCTCGCGGGCCCCGTATGGCTACCAGAAGGACCCCAATGACCGCCACCACCTCATCGTGGACCCGGAAGCCGCAGAGGTGGTGAAGGAGATTTTCCGAATGTTCGCGGATGGGATAGGATATGTACGGATGACCAAGATCCTCCGGGAGCGGAACATCCTCAATCCGCAGGCTTACTTCAACCAGAACAATCCGGACTACTACAAGCACAGCGACTACTGGCGCAAGCCTTTTGACTGGCACGCCACCTCGGTGCGGGCCATCTTGAACAACCCGGTCTATTTGGGGAAGCTGACCTTTGGTAAAACCAAGACAAAGGGATTCTTCGATAAGCGCCGGGTAGCCACCGAGGAATCGGACTGGATCGTGGTGGAGCACACCCACGAGCCCTTGGTGAGCCAGGAGCTCTGGGACACCGTTCACCAGATGATGAAGGCCCGGCGCCGGGAGAACAGCAGCGGCCACGTGCAGCCCTTTGCCGGGCTGGTGAAATGTGCCGGATGCGGTTCTTCCCTCAACGCCAGCTACGACAAAAAGAAAGGAAAGTATACGGGCTTCTCCTGCTGGGTGTACAAGAACTACGGCAAGCAGCGGTGCACCTCCCATGCCATCGGTTGGCAGACGCTGAACCGTCTGGTGCTGGAGGACATCCGCCGTAACGCCCAGGTGGCGAAGCTGGCTGCCGCCCGCTATGTAGGGGTGCTGCTCCGCACAAAGCTGGAAAAGGAGAAAGGGGAGACAGTCCGGGCGGAGCGGGAGTTGAAGAAAGCGGAAAAGCGTATAGGAGAGCTGGATAAGATTTTGGCGAAACTCTATGAGGACCAAGCCCTGGGAAAAATCAGCGAGGTACGGTACCAGGCCATGGCCCCTGGCTATGAGGCGGAACAGGCTTCCCTGCAGGAGCGGGTAAGCCAGCTTCGGGAACAGCTGGCCCACACCCAGGAGGTCCAGGACAATGTGGAGCAGTTCGTCCCCTTGATCCAGAAGTATACGGACATTCAGGAGCTCACGCCCCACATCCTCAACGAGCTGATTGAGAAAATCGTTGTCCATGAGAAAAAGGTGGAGGAGGACGGCTCCAAAAGCCAGATGGTGGAGATCCACTACAAATTTGTGGGGTGCATCGATTTGAGTGCGATGCTGAACTCGTAGAGGAAACGCGAGGAGGACATGGGCCCCGGCAGAAGAACATTGCGCGATACCAGCCGAGTGCTGCGCTGCTGTTTCTGTCTGCCGGGGCGCTCCTCTGTTGTAAAGCAGATGCCGCTGTGCTATAATACAGGAACTACCCTTACGAACAACCGCCGGTCAGCGGTTCAAGTCCGCTCACCAGCTCCAAAACCTGCGGTGGGGTGTCCCTGCCGCGGTTTTTTTCTATCCAGTATTTTCCCCCAGGAGGCACACCCATGGACCTTTACGGAGAGACCTTTTCCGACCTGCGCCTGCAGGGCGATACCTTTTCCTCCGGCGTGGTAGAGGACTGCCTGTTCACCCGCTGCCGCTTCCAGGAGCTCACCCTGGAGAACTTCCAGGTCACCGGCTGCCAGTTTGTGGACTGCACCTTTGCCGGACTGCACTACAAAAACATGTCCTGCCTCAATAACGCCTTCCAGCACTGCGCCGTCTCCGGGGTGGAGTGGTCCGCCCTGCTGGACCCCCGAAAGCTGGACCTGGGCTTTCTCCCCTTCGAGTCCTTCTCCCAGTGCGTCCTGCATCACAATGTGTTTTACAGCCTGGACCTGCAAAAGTTTGACTTCCACGGCTGCGACCTCACCGGCAGCTCCTTCGACGAGTGCGACCTGCGCCAGGCCGACTTCTCCGGCTGCGCCCTTTCGGGCACCATCTTCTCCCACAACGACCTGCGGGGCGCCGATTTCCGCCGGGCCTCCGGCTATTCTCTCTCCCTGGAGACCAACCAGGGGAGAGGGGCCCGCTTCTCCCTGCCCGAGGCGGTGGGCCTTCTCGCCGCCCTGGGCATCGTCCTGGAGGAGTGACCTCCGTCTTGACATTTCCCCCGCCGGGGGGTACAATAGTCCCACGCAATTTTCACCACCGCACCCCGGGGGGAGCTTTCCCCCGGGGCTTGCGTCATGCCCAGAACAAAAGGAGGGAACGACCATGATCCAGGTGTCCCATCTCCGCAAGACCTTCCGGGTGGCCCGGCGGGGGGCGGGGTTCTCCCAGGCGGTAAAGGCTTTGTTCCACCGGGAGTACGAAGAAATCCACGCCTTGGACGACCTGAGCTTCACCATCCGCGACGGGGAGATGGTGGGCTACATCGGCCCCAACGGCGCGGGGAAGAGCAGCACCATCAAGGTACTCAGCGGCATCCTCACCCCAGACAGCGGCCAGTGCCTGGTAAACGGCCGCACCCCCTGGAAGGACCGGGTGGCCCACGTCAAGGAGATCGGCGTGGTGTTCGGCCAGCGCACCCAGCTGTGGTGGGACGTGCCCGTGGCCGACTCCTTCGAGCTCTTGAAAGAAATCTACACCGTCCCCGAAAAGACCTACCGGGAGAACCTGGAGGAGCTCACCCAGCTTTTAGACCTGGGCGATTTGCTGCGCACCCCGGCCCGGCAGCTGTCCCTGGGCCAGCGCATGCGGTGCGAGATCGCCGCGTCCCTGCTCCACAGCCCGAAAATTTTATTTTTGGACGAGCCCACCATCGGCCTGGACGCCGTGTCCAAGCTGGCGGTGCGGGACTTTATCCTGCGGCTCAACCGGGAGCGGGGAACCACCGTGCTCCTCACCACCCACGACATGCAGGACATCGAGGCCCTGGCCAGCCGGGTGCTGCTCATCGGCCGGGGGAAGATTTTGCTGGACGGTACCCTGGAGGACATCCGCCGGGGCGGGGAGAGCATCGACGAGACCGTGGCCCAGCTCTACCGCCAGTACGACATCTGAGGTGCGCTATGGGAAAATATCTGGCTTTCTTCCGGCTGCGCTTCTCCATGGGCCTGCAGTACCGGGCCGCGGCGGTGGCGGGCATCGTCACCCAATTCTTCTGGGGGGCCATGGAGCTCCTGGCCTTCCGGGCATTTTACGACGCGGACCCCGCCGCCTTCCCCATGGCCTTCCAGGCCACCGCCTCCTATGTGTGGATGCAGCAGGCTTTTTTGGCTTTGTTCGGCGCCTGGTTTTTCGAGAATGAGATCTTCCAATCCATCCGGGACGGCTCCGTGGCCTACGAGCTCTGCCGCCCCACGGACCTCTACGCCATGTGGTTTGCCCGCAGCGCCGCCAACCGCGTCTCCCGGGCGGTGCTGCGGTGCGTGCCCATCCTGCTGGTGGCGGCCTTCCTGCCCGCCCCCTACGGCATGACTCTCCCCGCGTCCCCCGCGGCCCTCCTCTGGTGGCTTGTCACCATGGCCCTGGCCGTTACCGTCACCGTGGGCTACAACATGCTGGTGTATTTCATCACCTTCTTCACCGTCTCCCCCAACGGGGTGCGGATCGTCGCCGTCTCCCTGGTGGAGCTCTTGCAGGGGGCCATCATCCCCCTGCCCTTTTTCCCCGACGGCCTCCGCCAGGTCCTGGAGCTACTCCCCTTCGCCGCCATGCAGAACGTCCCCCTCCGGGCCTGGAGCGGCGACCTGGCCGGCGGGGCCCTGTACGCTGCCGCGGGCCTGCAGGTGTTCTGGGCCCTGGTACTGGTGGGTGGGGGCTGGCTCCTGTCTCAAAAGGCCGTGAAAAAAACCGTGGTGCAGGGGGGATGAGACCATGAAACTCTACGGCAAATACCTCTCCATCCACATCCGCAGCATGATGCAGTACAAGGCCTCCTTTTTCCTCACGGCCCTGGGGCAGTTTCTCACCTCCTTCAACGTGTTTTTGGGGGTGTTCTTCCTGTTCCAGCGGTTCCACAGCGTGGCGGGCTTTTCCTACCAGGAGGTCCTCCTGTGCTTCGGCATCATGCTTTTGGAGTTTTCCCTGGCCGAGGCCTTCGCCCGGGGCTTTGACACCTTCCCCACCATGCTGGCCAACGGCGAGTTCGACCGCATCCTGGTCCGCCCCCGGAACGAGATCTTCCAGGTCCTGGCCAGCAAGGTGGAGTTTACCCGCCTGGGCCGGGTGCTCCAGGCGGTGGTCATGTTCGTCTACGGCATCGCCGCCTCCCACATCCAGTGGGACTTCTACAAGATCCTCACCGTGGTGTTCATGCTCCTGGGCGGCTCCCTGGTGTTTACCGGCATCTTCCTCATCTACGCCGCCATCTCCTTCTTCACCCTGGAGGGCCTGGAATTTATGAACGTCCTCACCGACGGCGCCAGAGAGTACGGCAAATACCCGGTGAGCGTCTACGGCAAGCGGGTGCTCCAATTCTGCACCTTCGTGGTGCCCTACGCCCTCATCCAGTACTACCCCCTGCTGTACCTGCTGGGCCGCAGCGAGAACCCTCTCTACATCGTCCTGCCCCTCATCGCCGGGGTGTTTCTGCTGCCCTGCTGGCTCCTGTGGCGGCTGGGGGTGCGGCACTACAAATCCACAGGCTCTTAAAAAGCCGGGCCGGGTTTGACGCCCCGGCCCTTTTCCGTTATAATATCAAGTTGGAAATAACCCGGGCCCGGCCCGGAACGATAGGGGAACGTGATCTATGGTCAAAGCAGAAAAGGAATATCTCATCCACAAGCCCCCGGTGAGCGCCCTGCTCATCTTCGCCCTGCCCATGATGCTGGGGAATTTCTTCCAGCAGGCCTACACCATGGCGGATTCCGTCATCGTGGGCCGCTTCGTGGGGGAGGACGCCCTGGCGGCGGTGGGGGCCTCCTACTCCCTTACCAATGTGTTCATCTCCATCGCCATCGGCGGGGGAGTGGGGGCCTCGGTCATCACCAGCCAGACCTTCGGCCGCCGGGACTACCCCCGGATGAAGCGCTCGGTGTCCACGGCGCTGCTGGCCTTTTTGGCCATCAGCATCGCCCTGGGGGGCGTGGGCCTCCTGTTCTCCCGGCAGATCATGGTGCTCCTCAACACCCCCCAGAACATCCTGGCCGACGCCACCACCTACCTAAACATCTACTTCATCGGCCTGCCCTTTTTGTTCATGTACAACGTCCTGTCCTCCATGTTCAACGCCCTGGGCAAGTCCCGCATCCCCCTGTATTTGCTGATTTTCTCCTCTCTCCTCAACATCGGCCTGGACATCTGGATGGTGGGCCCCCTGAAAATGGGCGTGGCCGGGGCGGCCTGGGCCACCCTCATCGCCCAGGGCATCTCCGCGGTGCTGTCGTTCTGTATCTTCCTCCGGGAGCTGAAAACCTACCCCGGCAAGCTGGAGGGCAGGTTCTTCGACCTGCGGGAGCTGCAAAACATGGGCCGGGTGGCCCTGCCCTCCATCCTGCAGCAGTCCACCGTGTCCATCGGCATGATGCTGGTGCAGTCGGTGGTCAACAGCTTCGGCTCCCAGATGCTGGCGGGCTACTCCGCCGCCATGCGCATCGAGAGCATCTGCATCGTGCCCATGAGCGCCATGGGCAACGCCATCTCCTCCTACACCGCTCAGAACATCGGCGCCGGGAAGGAGGACCGGGTCAAATCCGGCTACCGGGTGAGCTACGGGATCATCTTCGCCATCGCCGCGGCCATCTGCCTGGTGGTGCAGCTGCTGGCCCGGCCCCTCATCTCCCTGTTTTTGGAGACCCCCTCCGCCGCCGCTTTCGATACCGGCATCGCCTGCGTGCGGTTCATGGGCTGGTTCTACGTGCTCATCGGCCTGAAGATGATCTCCGACGGCGTGCTCCGGGGCGCGGGGGACATGACCATGTTCACCGTGGCCAACCTGGCGAACCTGGGCCTGCGGGTCATCCTTGCGGTGACTCTGGCCCCCCGGTTCGGCATCCAGTTCGTGTGGATGGCCGTGCCCGCCGGGTGGCTCATCAACTATCTCATCAGCTTTTTCGAGTACCGCACCGGCAAGTGGAAAAAAGCCCTGGCCCAGCCCAAATAAATTCCAAGGACGCCTCCGGGCGTCCTTTTTGCTGCCCCAAAAGGCGTTTGGCCCACCCCTTCTGCATCTTGGTCCCCCATTTCACCCGGTGGGTCAAAAGCCCTTGCGCCGGGGCGGTACCCCCGCTATACTGTTCTTGTAGCTACAGAAAGGAGTACAGCCCATGAAGATCGTCATTGAGGAGGACCCCACCCTCCGCGAGACCCAGGTGCTCATCCGCTGCCGGGCCCGGGATTCCCAGGTGCTGGGCATGGTGGCGGCCCTGGGCAGCTTCGGCCAGCGCCTCACCGGGGAGCGGGAGGGCCAGACCTACCTGCTGGAGGCCGGGGAGGTGCTCTACGCCGAGTCGGTGGACAAGCGCACCTTCCTCTACACCAAAGCCGGCGTGTACGAGACGCCCCTGCGCCTCTACGAGCTGGAGGAGCGCCTGGCCCCCCGGGACTTTGTCCGGGCCAGCAAATCCGCGGTGGTCAACTTCAGCCGGGTCCACTCCATCCGCCCCGACCTGGGCGGCCGCCTGCAGCTCACCCTGGAAAACGGCGAGCGCCTGGGCGTCTCCCGCCAGTACGCCCCCGCCATCAAGGAAAAGCTGGGCATTATAGAGAAAGGGAGGAAAGAGTTATGAAAAAAATCCTGCAAGCCCTGCCGGAGCTGCTCACCAACCTGTGCATCTCCTTTACCGTCGCCACCCTGGTGTACACCCTGTTCGACTGGGACAAGGAGACCATGCGCCGGGGCTGGGTGTTCGAAATATTGCTCCTCTGCGCCGTGGCCACGGTGCTCCAGTACCTGTTCTTCTCCGGAAAGGTGGTCAAGCGCCTGTCCTACCTGTGGCGCATGGTAATCTTCGCCGTCCTGCTGCTGGGGGTGGTGTCCGGCTGCGCGGTCGCCTTCCGCTGGTTCCCCCTGGACCAGGCCGCCTACTGGCTCACGTTCGCCGGCTTCTTCCTCCTGGGGTACCTGGCCATCTCCCTGGTGTTCGAGCTGTTCTTCCGCTTCCAGCGCAAGCAGTACGACGCGGCCCTGGGCCGCTATAAGCGGCAAAACCCCGGCCAATAAATAAAAAAAGAGGAGGGCCCCGGCCCTCCTTTTTCCTTGCGCGCCCTCTGACCGCCGTGGTATACTGTTCCCCAGAAGAAAGGAGCGACCGCCATGCTGTACCCCGCCCTCATCACCCTGGCCGCCTGGCTCGTGGGCCTGCTCATCGACGCCAACATCCCCTTCGAGCCCCTGGGCTTTTTAGAGCTCCGGGTGCTCCTGCCTGTGCTGGCTATGGGACTTTGCATCCTCTGGCGCCTGCGCCAGAACAGCAAGAGGGACGACCCGTGACCCAGCCGGAGCTGAACGCCCTCTTCGCCTCCCTGGCCGGGGAGCTGCGGGCCCTGGGCATCCCCCTGTCAAAGGACATCGACCCCCAGCCGGTGATCAATACCCGGGCCCAGCGCCGCCTGGGCTGCTGCGTCCACCGGGAGGGCCGCTACACCATCCAGGTCTCCCAAAGCGTTTTAGACGATCCCCCGCTGCTCCGGGTCACCCTGGCCCACGAGCTCCTCCACACCTGCCCGGGGTGTCTCAATCACGGGGCGGCCTGGAAAGCCTACGCCAAAACCGCGGGGGAGGCCCTGGGCCTCTCCATCACCCGGGCGGTGGCGCTGGAAGGGGACGCCGCGCCCCTCCGCCGTGAGGAGATGAAGTACTTCCTCCGCTGTGAGAAATGCGGCGCGGTCATCGGCCGGTACCGTATGTGCAAGCTGGTCAAATACCCCTGGCGCTACCGCTGCGCCGCCTGCGGCGGCAAACTCAAGCGCGTCTAGCGCCGCCCCCACCCCCACAAAAAAGGAGCCCCCAGCCGGGGGCTCCTCCCATTATTCATACACATGGTTCACCAGGTCCAAAAACTCCTCCGCCGAAAGGGACGAGCGGTAGATCACCTGGTCGGCCTCCGGGTAGGGGCCGGGGTAGATGAAGTCCACAAACTCCCCGTTGATGTCGATGAGGGCCGTCACCGTCTGGCCCTCCTCCTGCCGGGTGAGCTCCAACAGGTAGTCGGGGTAGTAGGCGAACAGGCGGATGTCCCGGTCCAGGGGCTCCGCGTCCTGGATGGCGCCGCCGAAGTCCTCCATCAGCTGGAGGTTCTCGCCGGTGCTGGCGTTCAGGTGCAGCAGCTTCAGCTGCTCCCCATACCCCCGGGAGAGGTCCATCTGGACGGCGTTGGGATTTTGGCAGCCGGCCAGCAGGCACAGGGCCAGGGCCAGCAGCAGGGCGGTGATCTTCTTCATGGCAAATCCTCACAACGTGGCATAGCTCTTTGCTGCTATTGTACCCGCTTTCCGGGGAAATGTCAAATGGAGATGCCGAAAAGCTCCTCCGCGTTTTTCCAGGCGATGGCCTCCTTCTCCGCCGGGGTCAGGTCCGCAGCGTCCAGCAGGGCCTTCTCCGCCGGCAGGGTGCTCCAGGGGCTGTCCGTGGCAAAGAGCACGTGGTCCGCCCCCCGCAGCTTCACCAGCTCCGTAAACCCGGCCACATCCAAAAAGTGGGAGGCAAAGGCGGTGTCGAAGTACACGTTGGGCTTGTTTGCCAAATGCTTGGCCGCCTCTTCCGGCAGGTCCATGCCCCCCATGTGGGCGGCGATGATGGTCAGCCTGGGGAACAGGTCGGCGATTTTCCCCAGCACGTCCGGCGGGCAGTGGATCAGGTTGGGGGAGAGGGGGTCCCGCCCGGTGTGGAAGGCCACGGGCAGCCCCAGCTTCTCCGCCTCAGCATAAATGGGCAGCGCCGCCTCGTCCCCGATGAAGAACTCCTGGTAGTCCGGGTGCAGCTTGATACCGTGCAGCCCCGCCTCCTTGATCTCGCCCATGGCCTCTATGGCGTTCTCCGCGTAGGGGTACACGCTGCCAAAGCAGTACAGGCCGTCCCCCTGGCTCTCCACGGCGAACCGGTTGACAGAGGTCTGCTGGTGGGCGTTGGTGGCGATGTGCAGCACCATGCCCCCAACGCAGCCCCACTGGGCGAATTTGGCCAGGGTGTCCCCCCGGGTGCCGTCGGTGTAGGTGGGGCACTGGCTGATCTCCCGCAGCCGGGGCAAAGCCTTGCCCGCCAGCTTGTCCGGGAAGAAATGTACATGGGTGTCAAAGTATTTCATAGGCTGTCCTTTCTGTTGCGGTAGCGGCACATGCGGCATATTGTTTCGGATGGGCCTTCCCGGGCGAAAGTATAACGCTTTCCAATAAAATCCCGGCGGGCAAAAGCCCAGAGGGATTCTCCCGTCCCGTCTGGTGGCGTACAAAAACCCCGGTTAGTGAACCGGGCAAACGGCGTCCTTTGCCGTTTGCCCGCGTGAACGGATAGGGGTTTTTCCTGTCCAGTCCGGCCACGGACAAAAAAGAGGCCCTCCCAAACGGGAAAGCCTCTCGTTCTGCCAAACACTCAGTCGGAAGTGTAGGGGAGCAGGGCCAGATGTCTTGCGCGCTTGATGGCCACCGTCAGGGCGCGCTGGTGATACGCGCAGGTGCCGGTGACACGGCGGGGGAGGATCTTGCCTCTCTCGGAGATGAAGCGGCGCAGTTTGGCCACGTCCTTGTAATCAATAAACTCCGCGCGGTCTACGCAAAAGCTGCACACCTTTTTGCGGCCCTTGCGCCCGCGGCGGACTTCTCTTTCAGGCCTGTCTGCCATAGCCAAAAAAGCCTCCTTTGCTTTTGGATGGGGAGATGACCCCCGCTGCCCACAGCCTGTGGCTTAGAAGGGCAGGTCGTCGTCTCCCAGGATCTCTTCAAAATCTTCGCTGCTTCCGCTGGAATAGGCGGGGGCAGGCTCGCTGAACGCGGCGGGCCGGGGCGCGGGAGCGCTCTCGTAGCTGCTGCCGCCAGCGCTGCCGGATTCCCGCTTGGAACCAGTGAAGCTCACATCGCTGGCCACGATCTCGAACGCCTTGCGCTTATTGCCCTGCCGGTCCTCGTAATTCCGGGTCTGGATGGACCCGGTCACAGCGATCATGCTGCCCTTCTGGAAATATTTGCAGACGAACTCCGCCGTCTGCCGCCAGGCCACCACGTCGATAAAATCCGTCTGGCGCTCGGTACCGGCCCGGGCGTAAGAGCGGTCTACCGCAACGGTGAAGCTGGTCACAGCGATGTCGTTCTGGGTGTGTCTCAATTCCGGGTCGGCGGTAAGCCTCCCCATAATCGCGGCAACGTTCAGCATAATGCAGGCACTCTCTTTCGTAGCGTGATTATTCCGCAGTCTCCTGGGCGGGAGCCTCTACCGCCTCGGCGGCAATGGCCTCCACGTCGATGTTGTTGGCCTCTTCAGCTTTCTGGGCCTGGGCCTTCTTGGCCTTCTCAATCGCCATCACGTGACGGGGGTCGCGCTTGACGATGAGGGTGCGCAGGATGCCGTCGGTGATCTGGTACCGGCGGTCCAGCTCAGCGGTAAAGTCGGGAGTGCTCTCGAAGTTGATCAGGGTGTAGTAGCCCTCGGTCTGCTTCTGGATGGGGTAGGCGAAGCGGCGCTTCCCCCAGTCGTCAACACTCTGCACAGTACCGTGCTCTGCGATGAGAGCCTTGAAGCGTTCCACGAGAGCGGCGCTGCCCTCCTCGCCCAGCTTGGCGGAAGTGACGATGACGGTCTCGTAGAGGTTCTTTCCATCTGCCATTTTGTATTGCACCTCCTTTTGGTCGTTTGGCCCCGGGCAGTTGCTTGTCCCGGAGCAAGGAGCTTGAGATCAGGTCTCAAACAACTGTAATATTATAGCACACCCACCGGGAAAGTCAAGCAAAATCTACCGGCTCCCCGTATCTTTTATCCCTGCCAGGTCCCCATGCACAGCTCCATCAGATGGACGGCCTTGGCCCCGCCCAAAAGCAGCCCGGCGGTGCACCGGTTGCAGTAAGTCACCGCCAGGGGCGCGGTGAGCTTTTCCGCCTGCTCCGCCATCAGCTGCCGCTGTTCCTCTTCTGCATACTCGTAAAGCGGCACCCCGGGCCTGGACTGGACGAGGGCCAGGTTCTCCGGCCTTTTTGGCTCGAAGTGCAGATTCCCACAGAACACCGATTTCTCCCGGTTTTCCTCCATCTCTACAACAGCCACGCCCATCTTTCTGAGGCAGGCCCGCGCCCCATCAAAGATCTCCGGGTGTGCCCGATCCCGCCAGCAATCCTGCACGTTCACGGTAAGGCCGCTGTAGTCCGGCCAGGGAAAGTCCTCCTGCTCCGCCAGCCACACGAACAGGTTTTGCAGCACCAGTTGGTTGTCCGGTTTGGCCTCCAACGTTTCCCGGCAGGCCTGGCAGAAGTACAGCGCCGTCTCCCCGGCGGGCCAGGCAGTCTTGTCGAACCGGCAGCAGCCCGCCACCGGCATCTTTTCTTTGAGATAGGCCCGCAGCCTTCTGGCAGCCTCGGGGCTGGCCTTGGTAAAATTGCAGCTGGGAAAATAAACGCTCCCCATGTCCCTCACCCTTTCTCACTTTTTAGAAAAAGGCCTCCCGCCTGGGGAGGCCCTTCTGGTCACAGCGTCTTGCTCAGCTCTTTCAGGTAGGCCCGAAAGGCCTGGCCAATCTCCGGGTGCTGCAGGCCAACCTCCACCGTGGCCTGCAAAATGCCCAGCTTGTTGCCCATGTCGTACCGGGTGCCGGTAAAGTCCACGGCGGTCATGCCCTCCCGGCGGGCCAGCTCCTTCATGGCGTCGGTGAGCTGGATCTCACCCCCTGCCCCAGGGGCGGTGCGCTCTAAAATACCGAAGATCTCCGGGGGCAGTACGCAGCGCCCCAAAATGGAGTACAGGGACAGAATGTCCTCCTTGCGCTGGGGCTTCTCCACCATGTCGGTGCAGGAGAAGCAGTTGCCCTCCAGGGGCTCCACCTTCAGGGAGGAGTACTTCTTAATAGCCTCCTCGCTCACTTCCTTTACCCCGACCACGCCTTTGCCGTACCGCTCCCAGGCCCGGATGAGCTGCCCGCAGGCCGGGTCCTCGCCCAGAATCACGTCGTCGCCGTAGAGCACGGCAAAGGGCTCGTCCCCCACAAATTCCCTTGCGCAGAGGATGGCGTGGCCCAGCCCCTTGGTCTCCTTCTGCCGCACGTAGAAGATGTTGGCCAATCTGGAGATGGCCACCACCTGCTCCAATACGGCCTCCTTTTCCGGGCTGCCGGTGAGGCGGGCCTCCAGCTCCGGGGCCCGGTCGAAGTGGTCCTCCAAAAGCCCCTTGCCCCGGTTGGTGATGATGAGGATGTCCTCGATGCCGGCGGCCGCCGCCTCCTCCACAATATACTGGATGGCGGGCTTGTCCACAATGGGGAGCATCTCCTTGGGCATGGCCTTGGTGGCGGGGAGCACCCGGGTGCCAAGCCCCGCCGCGGGGATGACTGCCTTGCGTACCTTTTTCATAACAGGCTCCTTTTCTGGCTGTGATAGGGCGCGCCCGCTACAGCAGCAGGGGCACCACATAGTTTAGCAGGAAATAGCACACGAACATGCAGGTGGCGATGGCCACGTTCACCCCGCCCCGGGCGTCCAGGGTCATGGTGGGGTCGTCCTCCACCCGGCTGGCCTTTACCATGCGCACCGTGCGCACACAGTGCTCCATATACCACTTGTTGCCCTTCACCCCGGTGACGATCATCACCACCAGCAGGGGCACCAGGCAGAACAGCGGGCACACCGCCTGGATATACAGGGCCGTGTTCTGGAGCATATACTGCACCACCAGGGCAAATTCCGGGCTGCTGTAGGAGAGGGAGGCGGTCTGGTCCAGCCCCAGGGCCTCCACCGCCTGGAGGAACGCCGGCACGGACACAAAGGCCAGCAGGCACTGGAAGGTCAGGTACAGGCCGAACACCAGCAGCGTCACCACCGCCCCGGCCTTGTACATCTTCCGGTACAGCATCCAGGGCCCGGAGAAGAAGAACGCGCACACGCTGAACTTGTTTCGCCGGGTCTGCTTCATATAGCGGAACACCGTCATATAGTAGGCGGTGTTCTGCTTCACCACCTTCGAGGCGTCCCCGAAGGTGACCCCCTGGGCCAGCTCCTCCGCCGGGGACACGCCCCCCATGGGGTCAAAGACAAAGGGCATGGGCCCGCCGTAGGGGCTGCCCGGCTGGCCGCCGCCGTAGTAGGGGGGCGCCTGGTTCTGGTGGGCCTGGGGCTGCCCGGTGAGGGAGGCCCCGCACCGGCTGCAGAACAGGGCGCTGTGGCCGTTGAGCGTCCCGCACACCGGGCACTCCTGGTCCTTGATCTCCGCGGCGGGGTCCGGGGCCTTGGGGGGCTCCGGCGGCTGCCATTCCTTCCCCTGGGCGTGGAGGTCGCCGAACACGCACTTGCCCTCTTTTTGATAACACGCCCGGTGATAGGGCGCGCCGCACTCCGGACAGACCACGATGTCGTCCTCCGGCTGGAAGGGCACGCCGCACACAGGGCACTTCACACCAGTGTAATCCAACATAGAGAAAAGCCTTTCTTTCTTCGCAGGATTTGTACCCTATTTTACACGATTTGCGGCAAAAGCGCAATCATCCCCCGCTAAATTTCCAATCTGTTAATATTTTGGGGGAGAAAAGCCGGTTTTCCCTTGCGCTCCCCCGCCGCCCCTATTATAATGGGGAGTAGAAAAACGCGCTTTCCGCGCACAGGAGGGAGTCCCATGGGACTGTTTGGAAAAAAGGAAAAGAAGTCCCCGGCGGAGTATATCGCCGAGGGCCGGGCGCTCTTCGACCAGGGCCGCTACGGCAAGGCGGTCTTCGCGCTCCTCAAGGCCTCCGGCAAGGAGAACGGCGAGGGCGACTACTGGCTGGGCCGCTGCTACCTGGCCATGGATGAGGAGGACGGCAAAGCCCCCAGCAAGGGCGCCAAGCGGTATCTCCAATTCGCCGCCGACGACGGCCACAAGGAGGCCGCCCGCCTCCTGGCGGAGGTCTACGGCATGGAGGAATACCGCGCCCAGGCCGGGGAGCCGGAACCGCCCCGGCCCGCCCCTGCCCAGCCTGCCGTCCCCGCCCCCGCCCCGCCCGCACCGGCCCCCCAGCCGGTCCCCGTCCCCGACGACCCGGACGTCCTGTTCCAGCAGGGCGTGGCCGCCTACCAGGAAGAGGACTACGCGACCGCCCTGGCCCTCTTCGAGCAGCTGGCCCAGCGGGACCACGTGGAGGCCCAGTACAACACCGGGGTCCTGTACTACCACGGCCACGGCACGGCGGCGGACCCGGCGAAGGCCCTGTACTGGTTCCAGCGGGCCGCGGGCTGGGGCCACCGGGAGTCCCAGTACAACTGCGGCGTTCTGTACAAGGCCGGCCGGGGTACCGCCCCCGACCTGGCCGCCGCCCGCTCCTGGTTCGAGAAGGCCGCCGCCCAGGGCCACCAGGGGGCCCAGCAGGCCCTGGCCGCTTTGGACGCCCCCGCGTCCCAGGAGGAAGACCCCGCCGCCCTGTTCCGCCAGGGGGTGGAGGCCTACGACGCCGGGGACTACGAGACCGCCCTCTCCCTGTTCGAAGAGGGGGCCGCCCAGGGGGACCCCCAGGCCCAGTACAACTGCGCCATCATGTACGACAACGGCCAGGGCGCGATGGAAGATAAGTCCACGGCTCTGTACTGGTACGAGCAGGCTGCGGGCCATGGCCACCCCGAAGCCCAATTCAATGCCGCCGTGATGTACGACCAGGGCCAGGGCGCCCCCGTGGACAAGGCCAAGGCCCTCTATTGGTACGAGAAAGCCGCCGCTCAGGGGGAGCCCACCGCCCAATTCAACTGCGGCGAGATGTACTTCCAGGGGGAGGGCACGGCCCAGGACCAGGCCAAAGCCCTGTACTGGTACCAGCAGGCCGCCCAGCAGGGCCACAGCGGCGCCCAGCACAACTGCGGCGTCATGTACCAAAGCGGCTTCGGCACCCCGGTGGACCTGGAAAAAGCCCTCTCCTGGTATGAAAAGGCCGCCGAGCAGGGCAACACCATGTCCCAGGTCAACTGCGGCAGCATGTACCTGGCGGGGCAGGGCACACCCGTAGACAAGGCCAAGGCCTTTTCCTGGTTCGAAAAAGCCGCCCGGCTGGGGGATGTGCGGGCCCAGTACAACTGCGGTCTCATGTGCGACATAGGCGCCGGCGTCCCCCAGGACCAGGCCAAGGCCCTCTATTGGTACGAGAAAGCCGGGGAGCAGGGCTACGCCGACGCCCAGTACAACTGCGGGTACATGTACTACCTGGGCGAGGGCACCGACCCGGACAAGGACCGGGCCTACGCCTGGTACGAGAAAGCGGCCCAGCAGGGCTTCCCCAAGGCCCTGCTGGCCTGCGCCAAAATGTGCCTGTGGGGCGAGGGCAGGGAAAAGGATGCGGAGAAAGACGAGAAGCTGGCCCTGGAGTACCTGGACCAGGCCGTCCAGTCCGGCGACCCCAAAGTCAGCGAGAAAGCCCAGCAGACCCTCATGGAAATCCTCCCATAGCCCAACGCCCCACCCATCCAGCCCACAAAGGCCCGCCTCCTACGCGAGGCGGGCCTTTCCGCGCCCCGCCATCCGCAGCGGGGGAGAGGGTCCCAGCCCCCCGCCCCCTTGAAATTCCTATTAGCCGGGCACCAGGGCCCCCTTCCCCACAAAGGCGCACTTAGCCTTGGCCTAGCGCAAGGGGGTTCTCAAAGGGGGAGCGCCAGCTCCCCCTTTGAAATGAGATATATAGAATATCTTCCCCCTCCCGTTGCGGCAAGGCCCCCTCCCGCACAAACTAGAACAACGGGAGGGGGCAGGGGGAGAGAATCCTTTCTGTCATCGCTTTGCGATGACACCTCCCCCTATGGGGGAGGCGGCCTCCCTCTCTGAGGGAGGTGTCACGCCTCTGGCGTGACGGAGGGAGTACGAGTCAAGTCTCGCACACGCTCGGCTAACTCACCAAGCCCCCCAACCGCCCCGCCCCCGTGATTTTCCCGCCTCCAGCCCAACCTCCCCTTTACTTTTCCCGGGTTTTCCGGTATAATAATCTCTAACTGCGAAGAAGAAAGGTTGCAAAGGATATGCTGCAATTCGAAGAACTCAAACGCCAGCTGGAGGAACAGGAGAGCGCCCTGGAGGAACTGGGCCAGGCCCTGGGCCTGGAGAAGCTCCGGGAAGAGGTGGACATGCTGGAGCACAAATCCGCCGAGCCCGGCTTCTGGGACAACATGGAGCAGGCCCAGAAGGTCACCCAGCGCATGGCCGCCTTAAAGGCCAAGGACGAGAGCTACCAGAAGCTCCGGGCCCGGGCCGAAGATTGCCTGGCCCTCATCGAGATGGGGGACGAGGCCGAGGACCTGTCCCTTTTGCCCGAAGCCCAGGGGGAGCTGGAGGCCATCACCAATGAGATTGCCTCCATGAAGCTGTCTACCCTGCTCACCGGGGAGTACGACAGCAAAAACGCCATTTTAACGTTCCACGCGGGCTCTGGCGGCACCGAGGCCCAGGACTGGGCCGAGATGCTCTACCGCATGTACAACCGCTGGGCCGAGCGCCATGGCTATACCGTTACCACCCTGGACTATCTAGACGGGGATGAGGCCGGCTTAAAGAGCGCATCCATCCTGGTCAGCGGCGAAAACGCCTACGGCTATCTCAAAAGCGAGGCCGGGGTGCACCGCCTGGTGCGGGTGTCCCCCTTCGACGCCGCCGGGCGGCGCCACACCTCCTTCAGCTCCCTGGAGGTCATGCCCGAGATCGAGCTGGACAACACCGTGGAGATCCCCCCCGAGGACATCAAGATGGAGGTCTACCGGGCCAGCGGCGCTGGCGGCCAGAAGGTCAACAAGACCTCCTCCGCCGTGCGGCTCATCCACATCCCCACAGGCATCACCGTGTCCTGCCAGGTGGAGCGCAGCCAGTACCAGAACCGTGACGTGGCCATGAAGATGCTGGTCTCCAAGCTCATGGAGATCAAAGAGCGGGAGAACCTGGAGAAAATCTCCGACATCAAGGGCGAGCAGAAGGAGATCACCTGGGGCAGCCAGATCCGCTCCTACGTGTTCATGCCCTACACCATGGTGAAAGACCACCGCACCGGCTATGAGACCGGCAACGTAAACGCCGTGATGGACGGCGACCTGGACGGCTTCATCAACGCCTACCTCACCGCCCAAAGCCAGGGCACCCTGGGCAGCCACAAGGAGTAAAAACCGGGCAAATCAACAGCCGCCGGAGGAAATAACCTCCGGCGGCTTTCTCTATTATTATTTAATCGATTTGGAACAGGGGGGCGGTCAGCTGGCTCTTGTCCCGGCCTCCAGGGCGTCCACCCGCTTTTCCAGGGCGGTGATGCGCTCGGCGTTCATCACCACGCCGTCGGCGACCTGGGCGATCTCCTTCCCGGCCTTGGATTCCAGCAGCACGTTGAAGCCCCGGGCCATCTCCTCCCGCATCTCGGAGAACATGGCGGCCATGGTCTCGTTCTGCTGGCCGATCACCTCCGCCAGCTGGGTACTCAGGTTTCCGGCGATCCGGTCCTCCATGGCGGCCAGCTTGGCGTCCATCTTCTCATCCAGCTTGGTCTCCATCGTTTCGAACTTGGCATCCATGCGTTCGTCCAGCCTGGTCTCCATAGCTTCCATCCTGGCGTCCATGCGCTTGTCCAGCCGGTCCTCCATGGCGGCCAGCTTGGTATCCATCTTTTCGTCCAGCTTGGCCTCCAGCCTGGTCTCCATGGCTGCCAGCTTGGCATCCCAACGGGAGTCCATATCTGCCATCTTGGCGTCCCACCTGGAGTCCATGTCCGCCATCTTGGCATCCCAACGGGAGTCCATATCCGCCAGCTTAGCGTCCCACCTGGAGTCCATATCCGCCATCTTGGCATCCAGCAGCTGTTCGATGGCCTGTAAAAGTTGCTGATTCTCCATCCTCATCCCCTCCTTTTGCCCCAGTATACCACATTTCCTCCTCAAACACAACCGCTACATCTAGTCCCCGCCTCCCCCGGCAGGCCGTTTTTTGCGAAAAACCCCGGGAAAATCAGAAATTTAAGAAAAAATTCCTTTTCTTTCCGCCCGCTTTGTGATAGGATAGTCCCAGGCCAAAATCTAATACTACTCTCATTGGCCTCTTGCCGCTGGCCTCCCTCGGGAGGCAGACAGCCCCGTCTGGGCTTTTCCCGGGCGTTGATCGCTGAATCACGGGCAGCTCCCGTGGTAGAAAGGATGGTAACTGATGAGCACTTCCATGAACACCCAGCCCTTCGAGGAGTACGAGTCCCAGGTGCGCTCCTACTGCCGCAACTTCCCCACGGTATTCACCACCGCCAAGGGGTCCTTCCTCTACGACGAGGACGGGAAAGAGTACATCGACTTCTTCTGCGGCGCAGGCGGCCTCAACTACGGCCACAACAACGAGTATATCAAAGGAAAGGTACTGGAGTACCTGCAGAGCGACGGCGTGATGCACGCCCTGGACATGTACACCGCCCCCAAGCGGGAGTTTCTGGAATTCTACGAAGAGAAGATCTTAAAGCCCCGGGGCCTCAACTATAAGATCCAATTCCCCGGCCCCACGGGCACCAACGCGGTGGAGGCCGCCCTCAAGCTGGCCCGCAAGGTAACGGGGCGCAACAACGTCTTTGCCATGATGGGGGGCTTCCACGGCATGACCCTGGGCTCCCTGGCCCTCACCACCGACGCCTCCTCCCGGGCCGGGGCAGGGGTGCCCCTCTACAACGTCACCCACATCCCCGCGCCCTATATGTTCCCCGAGCTGGACACCATCCACTACATGGAGACCCTCCTCACCGACGACCACTCCGGGGTGGAGAAGCCCGCGGCCATCGTCCTGGAGACTGTCCAGGCCGACGGCGGCATCAACCCCTTCCCCGTGGAGTGGCTCCAGCGGGTCCGGGCCCTGTGTGACAAGTACGACATCCTGATGGTGGTAGACGACATCCAGGTGGGCTGCGCCCGCACCGGCTGGTTCTTCTCCTTCGAGCGCGCCGGCATCGTGCCGGACATCGTCACCCAGTCCAAATCCATCGGCGGCTACGGCATGCCCTTCGCCCTGGTGCTCATCAAGCCCGAGCTGGACATCTGGTCCCCCGGCGAGCACAACGGCACCTTCCGGGGCTACCAGCTCTCCATGGTGGCGGCCAAGGCCGGCCTGGAGGTCATGCTGAACGAGCACGTGGAGGACAAGGTCCGCGGCCAGGAGAAGATCATCGCCCAGTACATGGACGAGATCACCGCCCTGGACCCCGCCCGGGTGCGCACCCGGGGCATCGGCTTTATCTGGGGCGTAGACCTGTACCACTGCGACCCGGAGGGCAAAGCCTCCAAGCAGGTGCTGGACCTGTGCTTCCAGAACGGCCTCATTGTGGAGCGCGTGGGCCGGGGCAACGCCGTGGTCAAGGTCATGCCCGACCTGCTCATCGACGAAGCCACCCTCCGCCGGGGCCTGGACATCCTGAAAAGCGCCGTGGCCCAGGTGCTGGGCAAGTAACACAGTAAAACAAGAGAGAAAGCGGCCCGCAGGGGAGACCTTGCGGGCCCTTCGTGATAGAAAAGGGGGAAACCGCCATCCGAAGCTGGAAAAAAGAGCTCCTGGGATTTGTATGCTGCCTCCTGGCGCTGGTGATCTTCTGCGCCGGGGCCTCCGCCGTGGTGCTGCCCAAGCGGTACGACTACGGCTCCACCTGGGACATGTATCTCAAAGAGGAGGAGGACACCATCGACGTCATGTTCTTCGGCTCCTCCCTGGCCTACTGCGACGTGGTGCCCGCCACCATCTACCAGGGGACCGGCATCACCTCCTACGTTATGGCCGGCCCAGAGCAGACCATGCCCATCACCTACCGGTACCTCCGGCAGGCCTGCAAGACCCAAAGCCCCCAGGTGGTATTTATCGAGGCCACGGGTATGTTCTACCCGGCCCACAGCCGCTCCACCGCCGTCAACATCTGCTATATGCCCTGGAGCCTGGACCGCCTGGCCCTCACCTTCCAGGTGGCCGAGCCCTCCGAGTGGCCGGGGCTCCTGTTCCCCCTGTACTCCTACCACAGCCGGTGGACGGAGCTCACCTGGCAGGAGGTGGGGGAGGGCCTCTTCGGCTACGGCCCCGACGACCTGGCGGGCTATACCTTCCTGGAACAGGTCTACCCGGTGACAGCCTTCACCCAGCGGGACATGGGCAGCCACCCCGAGGCCTACCAGCAGAGCCTCCAGGCCGTGGAGGATATCCTCGCCTTCTGTGAGGAGGAGGGCATCCGGGCCGTGTTCTACCTGGCCCCCACCGCCGAGCCCCTCACCGGGGAGGAGCTCTCCCGGCTGGAGACGGACCTCGCCGCCCGGGGCGGGGAGCTCTGGGACTGCAACCAGGACGTGGACGCCCTGGGCCTGGACCTGTCCGTGGACTTTTTCGACGCCGACCACTTCAACTACCGGGGCGCGGAGAAATTCTCCCGCTGCCTGGGGGAGCACCTGCTGTCCCTGGGCCTTACCCCCACCGAAGGGGAGGACGAAGCCCTCTGGCAGCAGCGGGTAGAGCACTTCACCACCCTGCGGGACGAAGCCGATGAGAAGCCCATCCAGCTCAGCGGCGCCGCCCTGCAGCAGTAACGGGACAGAAAGGAGCGGACGCTTTGAATTTCAATTCCATCCAATACCTGCTGTTCCTGGGGCTCAACCTGTTGGTCTATTACCTGCTGCCCCGCCGCGCCCGGAACGTCCAGCTGCTGCTGGCCAGCTATTTCTTCTACATGTGCTGGAACCCCGCCTACGCCCTGCTCATGCTGTTCTCCACCGCCGTCACCTACGGCTGCGGCCTGCTGGTAGGCAACGCGGTGTGGGGCAAGCGGCGGCTCTGGGTGGCCCTCAGCCTCCTCCTCAACCTGGGGGTGCTGTTCTTCTTCAAGTATTACAACTTCGCCGCGGGCCTTTTGTCCGACGCGGTCCACGCCGCTGGCCTGGGCCTGGACGTGCCCCTGCTGGACGTGCTCCTGCCCGTGGGCATCTCCTTCTACACCTTCCAGGCCCTGGGCTACACCATCGATGTCTACCGCGAGGACGTGGAGGCGGAGAAGAGCTTTATCGATTACGCTTTATTCATCTCCTTCTTCCCCCAGCTGGTGGCCGGCCCCATCGAGCGCTCCGGCCACATCCTCCACCAGCTCAAGGAGTACCACCCCTTCCGCTACGAGAACATCAAGACCGGCATCTATCCGGTGCTGTGGGGCCTGTTCAAAAAGGTGGTCATCGCCGACAATATGGCGGTATTGGTCAACAATGTCTACAATAACCCCCAAAGCCAGGGGGGAGGCGCCTTCCTGGTGGCCACCGTGGCCTTTGCCTTCCAGATTTACTGCGATTTCTCCGCCTACTCCGACATCGCCCGGGGCTCCGCCAAAATGCTGGGCTTCCGCCTTATGGAGAACTTCGACTGCCCCTACTTCGCCACCTCCATCCAGGATTTCTGGCGGCGCTGGCACATCTCCCTGTCCAGCTGGTTCAAGGACTACCTCTACTTCCCCCTGGGCGGCAGCCGGAAGGGCAAGGCCCGCACCTGCCTCAACGTGATGATCGTGTTCTTTGTCAGCGGCCTGTGGCACGGGGCGGCCCTCACCTTTGTGGCCTGGGGCCTCCTCAACGGCCTGTACCAGGTGGTGTCCAAGCTCATCGACCCCCTGCGGCAGAAGCTCCTGTCCCGCCTCCCCATCCGGCGGGAGGGCGCCCCCTACCGGTGCTTCCAGGTGGCGGTCACCTTTGTGCTCACCTGTATCGCCTGGGTGCTGTTCCGGGCCAACTCCCTCCCCGATGCCCTCACCGCCTACCAGGCCATCTGTTCCATCCCGGTGTGGGGCTTCGGCACCGCCCGGCTGGAGTTTTCCGGCCACACCCTGGGCCTGCCCGTGGCCGCCCTGGTGGTGGCCCTCTGCGCCCTGCTCCTGGGGGTCATGGACTGGCTCATCCACAGCAAAAACCTCTTCCAGCGGCTGGACCGCACCGTGGCCCTCCGCTACGCGGGCTATTTCCTGCTGGCAGCGGCCATCCTGCTCTTCGGCTCCTACGGCGAGGGCTACGACCCCCAGGCCTTCGTCTACTTCCAATTCTGAGGGGGGCTGCGCCCCTTCCGGTTCGCGCCCTGGCGGGGGCTGCGCCCCAGGCAATTCGCGCCCTGGCGCACACTCCGTGTGCGTGTGCTGGTAAACAGCCGTGCCCCGCGCCGGAGCCCCGACACGATCCCCGGCCTTTTGCCACCCCACCCCGTCCGGGCCTAGGGGAGAAGCCCCCTCCCAAAACCCAACAGCGCACCCTCCCCAAGGGCGCCGGGCAGCTGCCCGGCGCCCTTTTCCTGTCCTCCTCTCTTCACATTCCCTTCACACTGTTGTGTAAAACCCCAAAAAACCCTCCCGTGTCCCTCGTCTATTTCCATAAATAATTCTATCTGGGAAATATGGCTAAATTTTTGTGGCTTCTCACCACCCAAAAACCGCATATTTCTGCGCAAATTTCATATTGTACAAAAACCTTCGAGAAACTTATTGACTTTTGCGTCGAAACTGTCTATACTTAAAGCAACGCAAAGCCGAAAAACGGCTAGCCGTTTTTTCCGTACTGGCAACCCAGTACGAAGTGTCCTGTCCGGGTGCGGAACATTCCCCGGCTGAGGCATAGGGTGGGAGGTGAAGCGAGATCAGGAACAGGGGCGTCATCCAAACGTCCCAGGGAGACCGATTTTCGGCCGGCTCATCCGGGCCGGCTACAGAGGAGTGATGTAATGATGAAAAAAGCTGAAGCGGTTGCCACCATGCCCAGCACAAAGAAAAAGGGGTTTTTCCGGCGGGCTGTGGAACAGTGGGACCTCCAGGTGATGGTACTGCCTGGCATCCTGCTGCTGCTGGTGTTCAGCTACCTGCCCATGTACGGCTTGATCATGTCCTTCCAGGAATTCCGCATCGGCGACTTCCCCGGCATGAGCGAGTGGGTGGGCTTCAAGCAGTTTGAGTCCCTGTTTAGCGATCCCAACTTTTTCCGGACTCTCCGCAACACCCTGGTCATCAGCTTGCTTAAGCTGACCATCGGCTTTGTATGTCCCATCGTTTTCGCGGTGTTCCTCAACGAGCTGCGGAACCAGGGCATCAAAAAGACCGTGCAGACCATTAGCTACCTGCCCCACTTCATTTCCTGGACTGTCTGCGCCCTGCTGATGATGGACTTCCTGTCCATCGACGGCGGCGCTGTCAACGAATTCCTCATGTGGACCGGCCTGGTCGACAAGCCCATCGAATTCTTCCAGGACGGCAAGTACTTCTGGGGCCTGGCCCTGTTCACCGACATCTGGAAGGAGCTGGGCTGGAACTCCATCATCTACATCTCGGCCATGGCCGGTGTAGACGCGGAGATGTACGAGGCCGCCGACATCGACGGCGCCACCCGCGCCCAGAAGATGTGGCACATCACAGTCAAGGCCATTAAGCCCACCATCGTCCTGTTGTTCATCATGAACGTGGGCGGCGTGCTCAACGCCAACTTCGACCAGATCATGATGCTCACCAAAAACATGGGCAACGCCACGCTCACCGAGTATGCCGACGTGATCGATACCTTCGTCTACCGCATGGGTATCTCCATGGGCCGGTTCTCCTTCGCTACGGCGGCAGGCTTGTTCAAGGCGGTCATCAACTTCGCCCTGCTCCTCGGCGCCAACTGGGTGGCCGGGAAGGCCGGCGAGACCGCGCTGTTTTAACAACAAGACTGGAAAGGAGGCCAGCACTGTGGCAAACGCAACAAAGGCGGCGCGCCAGCGCCCCCATCGGATGAAAGTTAAAATGACGGTGAGCGACTATGTCATCGTCATCCTCATGGCCGTCATCATGCTCGTGGTTTTCGTGGCTACCCTGTATCCTTTCTTGAACTCGTTGGCCATCTCCCTAAACTACGCCGATGACACCATGCTGGGCGGTATCACCATCTACCCCCGTAAATTCACCCTCGACAACTACAAGAACATCTTTACCAAAGAGACCATCTGGAAGGCCTACGGCATCACCTTTGCCCGTACCATCATCGGCACCATCGGCGGCCTGCTCATCACAGGCTCCCTGTCCTTCGCCCTCTCCCGGAAGAACCTGGCCGGCCGGGGCGTGTACACCATGCTGTGCCTGATCCCCATGTACTTCGCGGGCGGGTTGATCCCCAGCTACTTCCTCATCCGGACCCTGGGCCTCACCAACACCTTCTGGGTCTACATCATCCCCAACCTGGTCAACGTGTGGAACATGATCCTGATGCGCAGCTACTTCCAGTCTGTGCCCGAAGCCCTGGAGGAGTCCGCCCGCATCGACGGCGCCAACTACCTCACCATCTTCTGGAAGATCTACTGGCCCGTGTCCACGCCCATCATCGCCACCATCGCCCTGTACTTCGGCGTGTTCCATTGGAACGACTGGTACACCACCTTCGTGTACATCACCGATTCCGACCTCAAGCCCATGACCAGCGTGCTGCTGTCCATCATCAACGAGGCCAGCTTCGCCGAGCGCATGGCAGCCCAGGGCGCGGACGCCGCGGTCATCGGCCAGGCGGCCCAGGGCAAGGCGGTGAACGTGCGCTCCATCACCATGGCCACCATGATCACCTCCATCGTGCCCATCGTGGCCATCTATCCCTTCCTGCAGCGCTACTTCATCAAGGGCATCATGATCGGCTCCATCAAGGGCTGATGTTACATTGTTCGTAAAGGGGAGACCCTTTTCGATAAAAACCCAATTCTCTGTCACCAGAGAGATTCCGTAAGGAAAGAGAGGATGAAAAAATGAAAGCGAAACGGATCTTAGCACTGCTGCTGGCCCTTTGCTTGATCGTGACCGCCTTTGCGGCCTGCGGCAACAGCGAGGACGGCAGCTCCGCCACCAGCGGCGGCGGGACCAGCGAGGCCACCAGCGGCGGCGACGGCGACGACGCCGAGCCCAGCGATGTCTCCACCGGCCCCGATGACACCAGCGAGCTCTACGAGTTCACCGTGTACTACAACTACACCGGCTGGTCCAAGGTGTGGGGCGAGGACGCCACCTCCCAGTACATCTCCGACAAGTTCAACATCGACATCGACTGGACCGCTCCCGACTCCGACCCCATGGCCAAGCTGAACCTGATGGTCTCCTCCAACGATCTGCCTGAGGTGATCGTTATGGACCGCGGCCCCGACCTGAACAAGATCGCCGCGGGCGGCTACCTGGTGGACCTGGAGCCCCTCATGTACGAGGGCTGCTCCTTCGCCGAGGATGTCCCCGAGGAGACCCGGGAGATGCTGAAGATCGACGGCACTCTGTACGGCATCCCCAACTGGCCCCGGAAAGCGGCCACCGGCGGCAACTACCAGTGGATCATCAACACCTCCGCCTACGAGGCGGTGGGCGAGCCTGTCCTGGACAGCCTGGATGCTCTGCATGAGTACGCCACTGCTGTTAAGGAAGCCAACCTGACCTCCTACTCCGGCCAGAGCGTGTTCCCCTTCTGGTGCACCAACACCGATAACGGCTACTACGTATGGTGGCCCTTCTACCGCTCCCTGGGCGGCCGCCTGCCTGTCGATACCTACTTCACGCAGGATGACGGCGTGATCCAGTACGGCCTGGAGAACGAGCTGGTGGTCGAGGCCCTGCGCATCGCCAACCAGTGGTACCGCGAAGGCCTGTTCACCGCCGAGGTGTTCACTGACACCGCCGACCAGTTCCTGGAGAAGCTCACCAATGCCCGTCCCGCCCTGCTGTGGTACGATTTCTCCCAGGACGACACCAACAACTTCCGCCGCATCGTCCGCGAGCAGACCAACAACGAGACCTCCTACGAGGTCCTGGGCACCGAGGCCATGCAGCCCGACGTGATGATGTTCCCCCCTGCCGAGGGTGTGGAGATCACCTACGGCGACGAGGCCGGTACCGTTGGCTGGAACGTCAACTGCATCACCACCACCGCCACCAACCCCCAGCGCATCTTCGACGTGTTCACCTGGATGCTCACCAAGGAAGGCTCCATCCACATCATGTACGGCCCCGAGGGCGGCCTGTGGGAAGGCCTGGATGAGAACGGCAACCCCAACCTCGTCAAGCCTCAGTCCGAAATGACCTCCGACGAGCTGGATGCTGCCGGCGCTTGGTTCTGGACCCAGCCCGCTCACTCCGACAACATCGACCTGACCAAGTACGCGGTCAACGAGAAGGAAGAGCCCGAGAACAAGAACTGGGTGGTCGACATTCAGGCTCACCTGTGCACCTACGACGAGGAGAATCCTCGCATCGGCCAGAAGTTTATCACCGACGAGAACACCGGCCTCACCGATACCGTCGATCCTCAGTCTGACCTGGGCGTAAGCCGTCAGACCATCCTGGATCAGTCCAAGGCTCAGTGGCCCAAGATCATCATGGCTGCCTCCGACGAGGAGTTCGACCAGCTGGTGGCCGATATGCTGCAGTTTGCCAAGGACAACAACGTAGACGAGATCTGCGCCTCCTATCAGGGGAGACACGACTCCAACATCGAGGTCCAGGGCTTCTCCGCTTACGACCCCGAGTACGACGTCTACAAAGTGAACGGCTAAACCTCCCCTTCGGGCAACGGTTTTCCCGTAACTCCATAGCAAAAAGGGCCCCCCGTCCACCGGACGGGGGGCCTTTCCTTTTTGTTTGTGCCTTACCGCTCCAGGCCAATGGCCTCGTCCACCGGCAGGGAGACCACCGTGCCGTGGGCGGGGGTGTGCAGGCCGCAGGCCTCGCAAATGGCCGCCATAATCTTGCTCTTCTCCTCCCGGGGCGCCACGATCATCACAAAGTCCTGCTCATCCTGCAGGGAGATGCCCAGCATCTGGCTCACATGCTCCGAATTCCGCCGCCGGCCCCGCAGCACCGTGCCGCCCTTGGCCCCGGCCGCCCGGGCCGCGTCGATGACATCGTCGCTGTATCCGGCCCCCACCGAGACCCAGATCACATTGTATCCCGATTTTTCACGAATTTCAGCCATATCCTTCCGTGTCCTTTCATCCATGCGTTGTTCCAGGTTAGCCCGGGCCTCGTCGTTTAGCACATGCAGCAAAGGCCCCTGCAGCCCGGTGACAGGGATGGTGATGACGATGCCGCCCCCCCGCTGGTGGAAGTGGAACTGCTGCCCTGCCAGCTCCAGCAGCTCCTTAACGGCAAACTTGGGCAGCAGCCCAATGGTGATGAGCCAGGTGGTGCCCCCCAGCCCGAAAATGTCCAGCAGCTCCGAGGGGGCGGTGCCCTGTCCCCGGCACTGGTATAAAATGGGCACGTGCACCGCGTCGAAAATAGCCTCCAGCTTTTTCTCCTCTTCCGGCCGGGTAATGGCCAGCAGCATCCGCGGCGCGGCCAGTTTAGCGTCTTGGGGAAAACTCATTCAAACTCCTCCTCAATCTCTACCACAGTATCCTCGGGCAAAGCCACGGCAGGCTGGGGCGCCCCTTTCGACTTGCGCTCGTACAGCAGCCCCATCACCTGTATGGCGATCAGCGGCGCCATGGCCACCAGGGCCACCACCCCAAAGGCGTCGGTGACCACGTTGCCCCCCACCGCCGAACAGGCCCCCATGGCCAAAG
The DNA here is from genome assembly GCA_019112625.1 of Candidatus Acutalibacter stercorigallinarum. Lineage (GTDB taxonomy): Bacteria > Bacillota > Clostridia > Oscillospirales > Acutalibacteraceae > Acutalibacter > Acutalibacter stercorigallinarum. Next base: position 29,535 of record DXIW01000031.1, read on the forward strand.
GCAGCAGGAAGGTGGAGGTCATGGGCCCGCTGGCCACCCCGCCGGAGTCAAAGGCGATGCCCACGAACACCGCGGGCGCCATCCGGCTCAGCACCAGGGCGATGAGATACCCCGGGATGATGACCCAGTAGATGTTGATCCCGGTGAGCACCCGCACCATGGCCAACGCCACGGCACAGGCCACCCCCAGGGAGAGGGCGCTGTTCATCATCTTCCGGGAGATGGTCCCCCCGGTCAGGTCCTCCACCTGCTCGTTGAGGATCTGCACCGCGGGCTCGGCCTTTACCAGGTAATAGCCGATGAGCACCCCAATGGGGATGAGCAGCCACTTGTACCGGCTGTCCGCCAGCCCGCTGCCGAACAGCCCGCCCACCGGCGCGAACCCCACGTTCACCCCGGTGAGGAATAAAATCAGCCCGGCGATGGTGTACACAAAGCCCACCGCCATGCGCAGCACCTGCCGCCGGTGGTAGGTGCGGGTAAACAGCTGGAACAGCACGAACACCCCCGCCACCGGCAGAATGCTCACCGTCACCTCTTTGCCGTACTGGGGCAGGGCGTAGAGGAACTGGTCCACCACGTCCCGGGTAGTGGCTACCCCGGCCACCTCGATGGTGGTGTACACCGCGCCGCTGGGGCTGTAGAAGATGCCCAGCAGCAGCACCATCAGGATGGGCCCCACGCTGCACAACGCCACCAGGCCGAAGCTGTCGCTGGCGCCGTCCCGGTCGCTGCGGGCGGCCGAGAGCCCCACGCCCAGCGCCATGATGAAGGGCACGGTCATGGGCCCGGTGGTCACCCCGCCGGAGTCGAACGCCACGGCGGTAAAGGAGTCAGGGGAGAAGAAGGACAGCCCGAACAGCAGCACATAAAAGATGAGCAGCATGTTGGCCAGGCTGATGTGCAGCAGCACCCGCAGCACCGCCACCACCAGGAACACCCCGACCCCCACCGCCACCGTCCAGATGAGCACCGGGTTGGGGATGGAGGCCACCTGGTTTGCCAGCACCTGCAGGTCCGGCTCGGCGATGGTGATGATCACCCCCATCAAAAAGCTCACCAGCAGGATGGGCAGCAGCTTCCGGCCCTTCATCAGCCGGCCGCCCACCCCCTGGCCCAGGGGGGTCATGGCCATCTCAGCCCCCAGCTGGAACAGCCCCATGCCCACAATGAGCAGCACCGCCCCGGTGAGGAACAGCGCCAGGGTGCCGATCTCCATGGGCACCAGGGTCACGCTCAGGGCCAGTACAATGAGGGTGATGGGCAGCACGCTGGAAAGGGATTCCTTGATCTTTTCTTTCAGCTTTTCATTCACAACAGTAACAGGACCTCCTTTGTGGGTGGGATGTATATGTCCAGCGCCCGATCAGGGCGCGCCGTGCCGCGATGTCTCTTCCTTCAGGGCCAGGGCCCGCTTTTCCAGGGCCCCTTTTTCGTTGGGGATTTCCCCGGCCACCACCAGGTCCAGCAGCGCCTGCAAGGCCGCCCCCAGCTCCGGCCCGGGGGCATACCCCAGGTTTAGCAAGTCATTTCCCTTTACAGCCAGGCCTTTCAGGGTGAGGCACGCCCCCTGGGCCAAAATCGACTGGGCCAGCTCCCTGGCCTCCCCGATCAGCGCCAGCCGCGGGGGGCACAGGTCCGGCTGCTTGCCGGAGTTGTCCGCCGCCATCAGGTCCAGCAGCTGGAAGAACCATTCCTCCCCCTGCTTCCCCAGCAGCTTCTTCACCCGCTTCTCCGAGAAGGGCAGCCCCTGGCTGTGGGCCCCGATGAGGGAGCACACCCGCTCCCGCTCTTTGTTGGAAAACCGCAGCCGGGCCAGCAGCCCCTGGGCCAGCTGCTCGCTCAGCCCCGCGTGACCGTAAAAGTGGGCCACCCCGTCGGGTGAGAAGAACTTCGCTCCGGGCTTCCCACTGTCGTGGAGGAACGCCGCCCACCGCAGGGTGGCATTCTGGGGGGCGTGCCCCAGGGCGTGGAGGGTGTGCTCCCACACGGTGTAGCAGTGGTAGGGGGTCTCCTGGGTGCAGCCGCACATGGGCACAAGCTCCGGCAGCAGGGTGAAGATGATCCCGCTGTACTCCCGCAGCACCTGGGGGGCTCTCTCCCCGCAGAGGAGCTTCGTCAGCTCCTCCCGCACCCGCTCCGCCGAGAGCCCCGGCAGCAGCCCCTGGTGCTCCCACAAAGCCCGGGCCGTGCCCTTTTCGATGGAAAACCCCAGCACCGCGGCGAACCGCAAACACCGCAGCACCCGCAGGGCGTCCTCGGGTAACCGCCGGGCCGGGTCCCCCACGCATCGCAGGACCCGACGCTCCAGGTCCTCCCGGCCGCCGAAGCAGTCCCGCAGGCCCCGTTCCGGGTGCCAGGCCATGGCGTTCACCGTAAAGTCCCGGCGGCACAGGTCCTCCTCCAGCCGGGGGGAGAAGGTCACCCCGTCGGGGTGGCGGCTGTCGCTGTAGGCGCCGTCCCGGCGGAAGGTGGTCACCTCCACCGGGTGCCCCTCCACCGCCACCAGGATGGTCCCGTGTCTGGCCCCCACGTCCGCGGTGGAAAACTCCGCGAAGCAGGCCTGCACCTGCTCCGGCCGGGCGCTGGTGGCCACGTCCCAGTCCCCGGGGGCCCGGCCCAGCAGGGAGTCCCGCACGCAGCCCCCCACAAACCACGCCTCAAAGCCCGCCTGCTCCAGCCGCCGGAGCACCAGCAGGGCATAGGGGGGCGGCGCAAACCGATCCGCCATGGGTCTCCCTCCTTTCCTTTTTTATCAGTATAACATATTTGCCGCCCCAGGGCAAATCATTGACAAACCCCGGGAAAGATGGTACACTCTACACCGCAAGGAAATCGGTTTTAGGAGGGATCGCCATGGCATTGTGGCAGCAGTGGGAGAAATTCGTCCAGGAGAAGCAGGCTTCCCCCGACAACGGCCGGAAGTATTGGAAGGAGTATTTCGACACCGAGACCGCCATCTACGGGAAAATTCTGGAGAGCAAGCCCCGGAAGAACACGGTAAAGGGCTACGCGGAGAAGTACGGCGTGGACCTGATGACCATGGTGGCGTTTCTGGACGGCATCAACGACAGCTTAAAGGAGAAGAACCCCTTGGAGGAACTGGAGGAGGACACCGAGGTCAACCTCAACTACGACAAGGAGCTCCTCTATAAGAATATGGTGTCCGCCAAGGCGGACTGGCTCTATAACCTGCCCCAGTGGGACAGCCTCCTCACCGAGGAGCGCCGCAAGGAGCTCTACAAGGAGCAGAAGCAGTCCAAAACCGTGGTCAAGGGCGAGAAGATTGGCCGCAACGACCCCTGCCCCTGCGGCAGCGGCAAGAAGTACAAGAAGTGTTGTGGGCGCGACCTGTAAAATAGCTCCCCCTGATTAAAACTTCCCCAAAGCGCAAAGAATACCTCCGTAAGAAACCCTTACGGAGGTATTTTTCATGCAGGGAAAAGTGGAGATCTGCGGGGTGAACACCTCCCGCTTGCAGGTGCTCAAAAGCGACGAGATGCGGGAGCTGCTGGTGAAAAGCCACAACGGGGACAAGCAGGCCCGGGAGAAGCTCATCGCCGGGAACCTGCGGCTGGTGCTCTCCGTCATCCAGCGCTTCGGCAACCGGGGGGAGAACCCCGACGACCTGTTCCAGGTGGGCTGCATCGGCCTGATGAAGGCCATCGACCACTTCGACGTCACCCAGGGGGTGCAGTTTTCCACCTACGGCGTGCCCATGATCATCGGCGAGGTCCGCCGCTTCCTGCGGGACAACAACCCGGTGCGGGTCAGCCGCTCCATGCGGGACATGGCCTACAAGGCCATCCAGTGCAAAGAGCGCCTCACCGCGGAACACGGCCGGGAGCCCACCGTGGAGGAGATCGCGAAAGAGCTCCGCCAGAAGCGGGAGGACGTGGTGGTGGCCCTGGAGGCCATCGTGGAGCCCGTCTCCCTCTACGAGCCTGTGTACGACCACGGCGGCGACACCCTCTACCTCATGGACCAGGTGGGGGGCGGCGGCGACCAGGACTGGCTGGAGGAGATCGCCGTCAAAGAGGCCATCCGCAATTTGAACCAGCGGGAGAAGCGCATCCTCTCCCTCCGCTTCCTCCAGGGCAAAACCCAGATGGAGGTGGCGGGGGAGATCGGCATCTCCCAGGCCCAGGTCTCCCGCCTGGAAAAAGCCGCCCTCCAGAAGATCAAAAAGGAGATCCGCTGAGCGCCGGAAACGCAGCCGGGGCTTGCGCAGGGGGCCGCGGCTGTGCTATAATTCCCGGGGAAAAACCTGCCCGCGGCACAGGGCAGGGCGCGAGGAAAGGGCGTGGTCTTTGTGAAACTCATCAAAAAGGACAGGTACCCCCGGCGGCTGGCCGTAATGCTGCTGGGCATCCTCATCATGGGGGTGGGCATCGGCCTGTTCAAAGTCTCCCTCATGGGGAACGACCCCTCCACCGCCCTGGGCATCGCCGTGGGGGACCAGGTGGGCATTGACTTCTCCCTCTGCATCATCGTCCTGAACTGCCTCTACTTTGTGGCAGAGCTCCTGTTTGCCCGGGACATGGTGGGGGTGGGCACCCTGGTGAACTGGTTCCTGGTGGGCCCCATCGCCTCCTTTTTCGAGAAGCTGTTCGTGGGCGCCTTCGGCCACCCCCAGAACTTCCCCCAGCAGCTGGGGATTCTGGCGGTGGGGGTGCTGATCCTCAGCTTTTCCTGCGCTCTGTACCAGACCGCCGACGTGGGCATCGCCCCCTACGATTCCCTGTCCCTGCTGCTGGCCCGCAAGCTGCCGGTGCCCTATTTCTGGTGCCGCATCTTCACCGACGGGGTGTGCGTGGTGCTGGCCTTCCTGCTGGGCGGCCTCATCGGCCTGGGCACCCTGGTGTGCGCCCTGGCCCTGGGGCCCTTCGTGGCCTTCTTCACCCGCTACGCGGCGGAGGCCATGGTGTTCGGCCGGGCGTCGGCCCGGGCCCGCCGGGAGACCTCGCCGTAAAAAACGCCCGCAAAAAAGCTGCGGGAGAGGCGTCCCCTCTCCCGCAGCTTTTCACAAGGCAGGGCCTGCGGAGCCGTGCCTCACTCCTCTTCCTCCGTTTCCTCCTCCAGGCCCTCCTCCTGGGGCCGGCAGAAGTCCCACTTGTACTGGTCCAGGCAGGCGGCGATGACCTCCTCCGCTGCGGTGCGCCCCAGTACCTCGGTGATGGTGGTGGGCTTGGCGTTCTCCAGCTCCTTGTACACGGTGAAGAAGTGCTCCATCTCGTCGAAGATGTGCTGGGGCAGGGCGGAGATGTCCCGGTACCCGTTGTAGGTGGGGTCGTCAAAGGGGATGGCGATGATCTTCTCGTCCCGGCTGCCGCTGTCGTCCATGATGATGACCCCGATGGGGTAGCACCGCACCAAGGACATGGGGATGATGTTCTCCGAGCAGAGCACCAGCACGTCCAGGGGGTCGCCGTCGTTGGCGTAGGTGCGGGGGATGAACCCGTAGTTGGCCGGGTAGTGGGTGGAGGTGTACAGCACCCGGTCCAACCGCAGAAGCCCTGTCTCCTTGTCCATCTCATACTTGGCCTTGCCGCCCTTGGCGATCTCGATCACCGCGAAGAAATCGTCCTGGTGGATGCGGTCGGGGGAGATGTCGTGCCAGATGTTCATGTCGCTCATCCTTCCTGTCCATATTTGCCCCCATTATACCACAACCAGGGATACCCCCACAAGGAAGCGCATACAATTTTTTACCCACATTTCAGGGAGGAGGCGCCGCCATGCTCTGCAGAATGGGCGACCTGCGCAGCAAGGAGGTCATCAATACGAAAGACGGCTCCCGCCTGGGCTTTGTCTGCGACCTGGAGCTGGACCCCAAAACCGCCAGCCTCGCCGCGGTGGTGGTCTACGGCCGGCTGCGGCTGTTCGGCCTTTTGGGGCGGGAGCCGGACCTGGTCATCCCCTGGGGGGACATCGCCCTCATCGGGGACGACACCCTCCTGGTGCACTACACGCCCCCCGCCAGCCGGGAGGGCACAGGGACCCTTACCCGCCTGCGGGAGCGCCTGGGCCTGTAGAAAACCTGATTTTTCTGCGAAAAAAGCCTTGCGCGCCGCGGCCCCTTGTGCTATAATATTTCAGCAAAACGCACGCTGGGGTTCGGGAATGGTGCCCGGTTTCCGGGTCTGCCCCGAAAAAATCGACCCCGGCGGAGGAACGGACCGCCCCCTGGGCGGCCGCCAAACCATAGGAGGTATTTGCAAATGGCAGTCGTATCTATGAAACAGCTGTTGGAGGCCGGCGTACACTTCGGCCACCAGACCCGCCGGTGGAACCCCAAGATGGCTCCCTACATCTTCACCGAGCGCAACGGGATCTACATCATCGACCTGCAGAAGACCGTGAAGAAGCTGGAGGAGGCCTACAACTTCGTCCGCGACCTGGCCACCGAGGGCCAGAACGTGCTGTTCGTGGGCACCAAAAAGCAGGCCCAGGAGTCCATCCGCGAGGAGGCCACCCGCGCCGGCGCCTACTACGTCAACGCCCGCTGGCTGGGCGGCATGCTCACCAACTTCGCCACCATCCGCAAGCGCATCCAGCGCCTGGCCCAGCTGCGCAAGATGGAAGAGGACGGCACCTTCGACCTGCTGCCCAAAAAGGAAGTCAGCAAGCTGCAGCTGGAGATTGAGAAGCTGGAGAAATTCCTGGGCGGCATCAAGGATATGAAGTCCTTCCCCGGCGCCCTGTTCATCGTTGACCCCCGCAAGGAGCGCATCGCCGTTTCCGAGGCGAAGAAGCTGAATATCCCCATCGTGGCCATCGTAGACACCAACTGCGATCCCGATGAGATCGATTACGTCATCCCCGGCAACGACGACGCCATCCGCGCCGTGAAGCTCATCGCCGGCGCTATGGCCGACGCCCTCATCGAGGGCCGCGAGGGCCAGATGGGCGCCGCCGCCCGGGACGCCGAAGAGGAGTCCGCCCAGGCCGACGCCGAGGAAGAGTCCGCCGAGGCTTAAGTCCCGTCCCCAACCAAGCCGAGACAGAGCACAGCAGTTGCGCAACGCAGCAGTTGCGCTACGCGCAGCTGCCACAAGATAAAGGAAAGTGGGTATAGAAGATGAATTTTACCGCCAAAGACGTTGCCGCCCTCCGGGAAAAGACCGGCTGCGGCATGATGGACTGCAAAAAGGCCCTCACCGAGGCTGAGGGCAATATGGACAAGGCCATCGACCTCCTCCGGGAGAAGGGCCTGGCCGCCTCCGTGAAGAAGGCCGGCCGCATCGCCGCCGAGGGCGTGGCTTTCGCCACCGTCAGCGACTGCGGCAAGGTGGCCGTGGTCATCGAGGTCAACGCCGAGACCGACTTCGTGGCCAAGAACGCCGAGTTCCAGGCCTTCGTCAAGACCTGCGCCGACACCGTCATGGCCCAGAACCCCGCCGACGTAGACGCCCTGCTCCAGTGCAAGGCCGAGGGCTCCGACCTGACTGTGGACGCCCTGCTGAAGGAGAAGATCCTGGTCATCGGCGAGAACATCAAGATCCGCCGCTTCGCCCGCTACGAGGGCGTGGTCACCTCCTACGTCCACGCCGGCGGCCGCATCGGCGTCATCGTCAAGTTCGACACCACCGACGACATCGCCGCCACCGACGCCTTCAAGACCTACGCCCACAACGTGGCCATGCAGATCGCCGCCATGAACGCCGAGTACCTGGACGAGGCCTCCGTCCCCGCCGAGCGCGTGGAGAAGGAGAAGGCCATCCTCACCCAGCAGATCGTGGACGAGGGCAAGCCCCAGAACATCGCCGAGAAGATTGTGGCCGGCCGTCTCAACAAGTTCTTCAAGGAGATCTGCCTGGTAGACCAGGTCTACGTCCAGGACAGCTCCATGACCGTGAAGCAGTACACCGAGTCCGTGGCCAAGGAGCTGGGCGGCGACATCAAGATCGCTGCTTACACCCGCTTCGAGAAGGGCGAGGGCCTGGAGAAGCGCGACGACTCCAACTACGCCGCCGAGATCGCCAGCATGGTGAAGTAAGTTTCCCCAAAACACAAAAGAGCGAGTCCCCACCGGGACCCGCTCTTTTTTCATGCCTCTGGCTTGCGCCACTTTTTCAAAAACAGGAGATAAACTAGAATTGCCAAAAACGGCAGGTCGTAATAGTGGAGGAAGTACCCCAAAAACAAATTCATCCCCACATAGCCCGCGAACACCCCCAGCTTCAGGACCAGCGCCAGGGCCCCGGGCCGCAGGGTCAGCCGGGCCAGGTACGCCAGGAAAGGGGAGAGGCAGGCAAACGCCGCCCAGAACCAGATAAAGCTCCACCCATAAACGGCCCCAGTCATTTCCGCGGTTATATAATAGGTCAGCAGCATCCCGGCGCAGAAAACGGGCAAGTCCACCATGGCCCGCCTGGTGGAGGGGCTGTATAGGCTGATGGCCACCCCAATGACCACCCACACCCCTGCCTGGGAGAAAATATCCCCCAAAGATACCCCAAAGTGCTGGGCGTAGCAGTATACGTCCAGCAGCTTGACTGCCACCCCGGTCAACAGGCCCACCACCGCCATGCCCAGCGGGTGGAACAGGGTGCGGTATAGCTTTGCTTTCACAGGCATCCCTCCTTCCTGTCAAGTATACCACATCTCCTCTCCATAAAACTACGTCCCCATTTCCCTTTTCCCCCTGGCCGTTCACAAACTATCATTAGTTCATCCAGATCAGGATGGCAAAGAAAGCCGCCCCGGCCACAGGCGCGGTCACCGCCGCCAGGGTGCGGGCCTTGTCCCAGCTGCCCAAAAGACGGTACACCCCCTGGCACACCAGCACCCCCAGCGCCCCGCCGATGGCGTTGAGCAGCAGGTCGTCGATGTCCGCCACGCCCCAGGCGGTGATAAACTGCAGCACCTCCACCACCAGGCTGGCCCCGACGGGGAGGAGCATGCACCCCCACAGGGGCAGCCGCTCCCAAAACAGCTTTACATACACCCCCAAGGGGAAAAAGAGGACCAAATTTCCCAGCAGGTTGCTCAGGGCAAGGCCCTGGAGGAATTGCGCCTGGACCGCCGATGTCTCACCCCCCAGGGGGTCCGCCCCGGTGATGTACTGCAGCACGCTGCGCAGGGGCACCAGGTTCAGCGAGCGCGTCTCGTGGTGCTGCCGGAACAGGATCAGGAGCAGGAGCAGCAGGTACAGCGCGAACACGGCGTAAAGCGCCGCGTCCCGGACGATGCGGCTTTTCTTTTTCATAAAAAGTCCCTTCCCTTCTTTCGCACCAGTATAGCATGGAGGTGGGGGGGCGTCAACGTCCCCATTTCCGTTTTTCCCCCGGCCTGTTTGTAAACTTTTTTCCCTTTTCGCAAACTAGACTTTTTTGGCTTTACAAAACAATCGTTATCGGGTAAAATGATAACGAATATAATCTCTAGGATGGGAGAGGTAATATGGCACCGAAATATAAGCGCGTTTTATTAAAGCTCAGCGGCGAGTCCCTGGCGGGCAGGGCCGGCCACGGCATCGATTTCGACACCGTGCTGGAGATCTGCAAGCCCGTCAAGGAAGTGGTGGACATGGGCGTGGAGGTGGCCATCGTGGTAGGCGGCGGCAACTTCTGGCGGGGCCGCTCCAGCGGCAAAATGGACCGCACCCGGGCCGACCACATGGGCATGCTGGCCACGGTCATCAACGCCCTGGGCGTGGCCGACGGGTTAGAGCAGCTGGGGCTGGACGTCCGGGTCCAGACCGCCATCGCCATGCAGGAGGTGGCCGAGCCCTACATCCGCAACCGGGCGGTGCGCCACCTGGAAAAGGGGAGAGTGGTGGTGTTCGGCTGCGGCACGGGCAACCCCTTCTTCTCCACCGATACCGGCGCCGCCCTGCGGGCCGCGGAGATCGAGGCCGACGTAATCCTCAAGGCCACCATGGTGGACGGCGTCTACGACTCCGACCCCAAAAAGAACCCGAACGCCAAAAAGTACGACACCCTCTCCTATATGGACGTGCTCAACAAGAACCTGGGGGTCATGGACATGACCGCCGCCTCGTTCTGCCGGGACCGGAACATCCCCTTCCTGGTGTTCAGCATCGAGGACCCCCAGAACATCGTCCGCGCGGTGGCCGGCGAAAAGGTCGGCACCCTGGTAGAGTAAAAAAACACGAGAAAGGCTGGAAACCAACCATGGCAGAGCTGAAAGAAGTCTTTGAAAAGACCGAGAACAAAATGAAGAAGTCCGTGGGCCACCTCCAGGAGGAGTACGCCACCATCCGGGCCGGCCGGGCCAACCCCGCCGTGCTGGACCACATCATGGTCAATTATTACGACACCCCCACCCCCATCAACCAGCTGGCCGCCGTGTCCGTGTCCGAGGCCCGGGTGCTGCTCATCCAGCCCTGGGACATCTCCGTCCTCCGGGGCATCGAGAAGGCCATCCAGACCTCCGACCTGGGCGTCAACCCCCAGAACGACGGCAAGATCATCCGCCTGGTGTTCCCGCCCCTCAACGAGGAGCGCCGCCGGGAGCTGGTGAAAGAGATCAGCAAGCTGGCCGAGGAGGCCAAGGTGGCGGTGCGCTCCATCCGCCGGGACTCCATCGAGAAGCTGAAGGCCATGAAAAAGACCTCGGAGATCACCGAGGACGACCTGAAGCAGGCCGAGAAGAAGATCCAGGACCTCACCGATAAGTACGTCAAAAACGTGGACTCCTGCTTTGCTGCCAAGGAAAAGGAGATCATGGAGATCTGAAAGCGAGGGGGTGGCGTCTTGCCATCGCAGAAAACTACCTCTGGGCCGGGGGCTTTCCCGGCCCATATCGGCATCGTCATGGACGGCAACGGCAGGTGGGCGAAAAAGCGCTTCCTGCCCCGTTCCGCCGGGCACCGGGCCGGCGCCCAGAACTTCCGCGCCATCACCCGCTACGCCTCGAAGATCGGCGTAAAATACCTCACCGTCTACGCCTTCTCCACCGAGAACTGGTCCCGCCCCCAGGAGGAGGTGGGCGCCCTCATGGGCCTGTTTAAGGACTACCTGGAGGAGGCCCTGCGGGACTTTATGGACGAGAACATCCGGGTGCGCTTCATCGGCGACGTGTCCGCCTTCGCCCCGGACCTCCAGGCCCTCATCCACCAGGTGGAGGAGGCCTCCGCCCCCAAGACCGGCATGGTCTTAAACCTGGCCATGAACTACGGCGGCCGGGCGGAGATCACCCGGGCGGCAAAGCTCTTCGCCCAGGAGGTGGCCGCGGGCCACGCCGCGCCGGAGGACCTCACCGAGGAAGCCTTCGGCCGGTACCTGTACACTGGGGGCCAGCCCGACCCGGACCTCATCATCCGCCCCAGCGGGGAGATGCGCCTCTCCAACTTCCTCTTGTGGCAGAGCACCTACGCCGAGTTTGTCTCCTTCGACATCCTCTGGCCCGACTTCAAGCCCAGCGACCTGGACCGTGCCATCCAGATCTACGCCTCCCGGCAGCGCCGCTTCGGCGGGGTTTGAGAGTGTCCCCCCCACTAGGATAGCCCGGGGGCCTCAACTTTTTCTCTCATCCGGGTGCGCTTTTCCCGGGTATCTCACCGGTAGCGAGGTGTTCTGTCTATGTTAAAGCGGGTGCTGTCCGGCGTGGTGCTGGCGCTGTTTTTCGCCGCGGTCATCCTGTTCAACGAATCCTTCCCCCTGGCCCTGAACATCGTGGTGGCCCTCATCTCCGCCGCCTCCGTGTTCGAGCTCACCAAGGCCCTGGGGTTAGAGCGCAAGTGGTTCTTGTTCCTGCCCGCCCTGGCCATGGCGGCGGCTGCCCCCTTCTGCGGGGACGCCCTCTTCGCCGTGTACTGCCTGTTCACCCTGGTCATGTTCTCCGCCATGCTCCTCTACCACCGTGAGACCTCCTTCAAGGAGGTGGCGGTGCTCTACAGCATGGTGGTCATGATCCCCAGCGCCCTCAACACCCTGGTGCTGCTCCGGGCCATGGCCCCGGGCCACGGCATGTTCCTGGTGCTGGTGGCGGTGATGTCCGCCTGGGTGGCGGACGTGGGCGCCTTCTTTGCCGGCACCTTTTTCGGCAAGCACAAGCTCTGTCCCGAGATCAGCCCCAAAAAGACCGTCGAGGGGGCCGTGGGCGGCCTGGTGCTCAACGTGGCGGTCATGCTCCTGTGGGGGTTGCTGTTCTCCCAGTGGTTCTACGGCGGCACGGTGCAGGCCAATTACCTGTTCCTGTTCCTGGCGGGCTTTCTGGGCACCTTCGTCTCTATTTTGGGGGACCTGAGCTTCTCCCTCATCAAGCGCAGCTGCCACATCAAAGATTTCGGCCAGGTCATCCCCGGCCACGGCGGTATTTTGGACCGCTTCGACAGCGTGATCTTCACCGCCCCGTTTTTGTACCTGTTGGCCACCTACCTGCCGCCGGTGTTCTAACGCCCGGCGGCGGGCCATACCATAGCATCACAAAGGAGGGAGCGCCGTGAAACTGGCCCTGCTGGGGTCCACCGGCTCCATCGGCATACAGACTTTACACGTCGTCCGCGAGCTTGCCCGCGGCGGCGATTTTCCTGTTTCCGTGGCGGTTTTGGCCGCCCGCTCCAGCGTCAAGCTCCTGGAGGAGCAGGCCCGGGAATTCCGCCCCCAGGCCGTGGCGGTGTTCGACCCCGCCGCCGCCAAGGACTTCCGCGCCCGCACCCGGGACCTGGACCTCACCGTATTGGAGGGTATGGAGGGCCTCTGCCAGGCCGCCGCCTGGGAGGGGGCGGACGTCACCCTCAACTCCGTGGTGGGCATGGTGGGCCTGCAGCCCACCCTGGCCGCCATCGCCGCCAAAAAGACGGTGGCCCTGGCCAATAAAGAGACCCTGGTGGCCGGCGGCCGTATCGTCATGGAGGCCGCGAGGCAGAATAAGGTCAGCATCCTCCCGGTGGACAGCGAGCACTCCGCCATCTTCCAGTGCCTCCAGGGCTGCCCGGAAAAGGGCGCGCTCAAAAAGCTGATCCTCACCGCCTCCGGCGGCCCCTTCTTCGGCAAAACGAAGGAGGAGCTCCGCCACATCACCCCCGCCCAGGCCCTGCGCCACCCCAACTGGGACATGGGCGCCAAGATCACCATCGACTCCGCCACCCTGATGAACAAGGGCCTGGAGGTCATCGAGGCCTCCTGGCTCTTCGGTATGGGCCCGCAGGACATCGACGTGGTGGTCCACCGGGAGAGCATCGTCCACTCCCTCATCCAGTACCAGGACAACTCCGTCATCGCCCAGCTGGGCCTGCCGGATATGTGCATCCCCATCCAGTACGCGCTGACTTACCCGGCCCGGTACCCCTCCCCGGTGGGGGAGCTGGACCTGGCCGCCGTGGGGAACCTCACCTTCGCTAAGCCCGATCTGGACACCTTCCCCTGCCTGCGGGTGTGCATCGACGCCCTCAAACAGGGAGGCCTGGCCCCGGCCGCCGCCAACGGCGCAAACGAGCAGGCCGTGTCCCTCTTCCTCCAGGAAAAGATCGGCTTTCTCGACATCCCCCGCCTGGTGGAGGCCGCCGTTGCCCGGCAGCCTGCCGCGGCCGGGGACACCCTGGAGTCCGTGCTGGAGGCGGACCAGGCGGCCCGCCGTTTCGTGCTGGAAAGCATCTAAAACCCGTGTCCCCGGCTGGCGGCCGGGGCCGTCCCATTTCTGCCTGCCCCGGCAGGCACATTTCGGAAGGAGCTGATCGTTTGCAGGTGCTCACCACCGCCGCGCTGATCCTCATCGGCGTGCTGCTGTTTGGCTTTGTCATCTTTTTCCACGAGCTGGGCCACTTCCTGCTGGCCAAGGCCTCAGGGGTCCGGGTCAACGAATTCGCCCTGGGCATGGGCCCCAAGCTCTTCAGTTTCCGGAAGGGCGAGACCCAGTACGCCCTGCGCCTCCTGCCCATCGGCGGCTACTGCGCCATGGAGGGGGAGGACGAGGAGAGCGGCGACCCCGGCTCCTTCGGCGGCAAACCGGTGTGGAAGCGCATCCTGGTGGTGGCCGCCGGGGCGGTGTTCAACATCATCCTGGGCTTCTTCCTCATGCTTATCATCCTGGGCCAGGAGGACGTGTTCGCCACCACCACCATCTCCAAATTCGCCGACGGCTCCGCCTTAGAGGCCGCCGGCGCCCAGGTGGGGGACACCATCGTGGAGATTGACGGCTACGCCGTCTACACCGACCGCGACCTGTCCTTCGCTTTAGCCCTGGCCGACCCCGCCGCCGTCACCATGGAGGTCAAACGCGACGGCCAGAAGGTGGACCTCGGCACCTTCGCCCTCCACACCCAGACCCTGGAGGACGGCTCCCAGGCCGTTTCCCTGGACTTCTACGTCCAGCCGGAGGACCCCACCCTCCTGGGCCTCTTGCGCCGGGCCGGCGCCGATACCTTCTCCATGGCCCGCATGGTGGTGGAGAGCCTCAAGGGCATCCTCACCGGCCGCTTCGGCCTCAACGATATGGCCGGGCCCATCGGCACGGCCCAGGCCATCACCCAGGCAGCCAGCGCCGGCCTGGCCCAGAGCTTCGGCCAGGCGGTGAACAACATCCTCCTGATGATGGTCATGCTCACCGTTAACCTGGGCATCGTCAACCTCCTGCCCCTGCCCGCCTTAGACGGCGGCCGCCTGCTGTTCCTCATCTGGGAGGGCGTCACCCGCAAGCCGGTGCCCCAAAAGTACGAGGGCTACGTCCACGCCGCCGGCTTTGTGCTGCTGCTGGGGCTCATGGTGGTCATCGCCTTCAACGACATCCTGCGCATCGTCACAGGGTGAGATCATTTTCGGAAATACAAAGGAGGAACCTGGAAATGCGCACTTCCAAGCAAGTGATGGTGGGGCCCGTGCCCCTGGGGGGCGGCGCGCCGGTCACGGTACAGTCCATGCTCAACGTCCCCTCCACCGACATCCCGGGCAGCGTGGCCCAGGCCAAACGGCTGGAGGCCGCCGGCTGCCAGATCTTGCGGGCCGCCATTCCCGACATGGCCGCGGTGGCCCTCATCCCCGCTATCAAAGAGGCGGTGTCCATCCCCCTGGTGGCGGACATCCACTTCGACTACAAGCTGGCCCTGGAGTCCGTGGCCGCCGGGGTGGACAAGGTGCGCATCAACCCCGGCAACATCGGGGAGGACAGCCGGGTGCAGGCCGTGGCCAAGGCCTGCCGGGAGAAGGGCGTGCCCATCCGGGTGGGGGTCAACTCCGGCTCGGTGGAAAAGCACATCCTGGCAAAATTCGGCGGCCCCACCCCCGAAGCCCTGGTGGAGAGCGCCCTCTGCCACGTGTCCCTCCTGGAGAAATTCGACTTCACCGACATCGTGGTCTCCCTCAAGGCCTCCTCGGTGGACAGCACCATCCGGGCCTACCAGCTCATGGCCCAGCGCTGTAACTACCCCCTCCATCTGGGGGTGACCGAGGCCGGAACCGCCCGCATGGGCCTCATCAAATCCGCCATCGGCATCGGCAGCCTGCTGCAGCAGGGCATCGGCGACACCCTCCGGGTGTCCCTCACCGCCGACCCGGTGGAGGAGATCGCCGCGGGGAAGGACATCCTCAAGGCACTGGGCATGGGAACCGGCCCCCGGCTGGTGTCCTGCCCCACCTGCGGCCGCACCCGCATCGACCTCATCGGCCTGGCCGGCCGGGTGGAGGAGGCCCTCCGGGGCTGTGAGAAGGACATCACCGTGGCGGTGATGGGCTGCGCCGTCAACGGCCCCGGCGAGGCCCGGGAGGCGGACATCGGCGTGGCCGGCGGCGTGGGGGAGGGCCTGCTGTTCAAAAAGGGCCAGATCCTCCGCAAGGTGCCGGAGGACCAGCTCCTCCCGGCTTTGCTGGAAGAGATCGAGAAACTGTAACAAGATAGGGGAATGGAAGGCTTGAACACACTGGGCACATTTTTTCAAAAGGAACTGGCAGGGGAGACCTTCCCCCAGGAGCTGCTGGCCGGGGAGATCTTACACCTCACCGTCAACCGCCAGGAGCGGCTGGTGCGGGTAGAGGCCCGCTTCCCGGCCTTCGTGGAGTACGGGGACCTGCAGCGCCTGTCCAAGGTGCTGGAGGGCCCCGCCCTTGGCCTGCCCTGCGTCAAGCTGGAGCCCCGGTTCCCGGCGGAGTGCTTCTCGGCCCAGTGCGTGCCCAGCCTGGTGGCCGCCGTCAAAGAGCTGGACGCCTGCCTCAACGGCACCTTCAAGCAGGCCGAGGCCAATTTGAACGGCAGCACCCTCTCCATCTCCCTGGCCCACGGCGGCTACGACCTGCTGGCCGCCCGGGGCACCGGGGAAAAGCTCCAGGGCCTCATCCAGGCCTGGTTCGGGGTGGCTTGCCAGGTGGAATTCACCGGCAAGCGCACCGTGGCCCAGGGGGAGGAGTCCCTCATCCAGCGGGTGCGCACCCAGGAGGTCAAGCGCCAGCGGGAGGCCGCCATCCAGGAGATGGAGCAGTACGAGGAGGCCATGCAGGAGCGGGCCAGCCGCCGGAAGGTCAGCATCCGGGACAAGGAGCACCTGCTGCCCACCATCATCCCCGAGACCGCCCGGCCCGTGCTGGGCCCTGTGCCCAAGGGCAAAACCACCCCCCTGGCCGAGGCCACCCTGGACGCCGGGAACCTGGTGGTCTGGGGGGAAATCATCTCCCTGGAGTCCAAGGAGACCCGGGACAAGTCCCGGAAGATCTACTCCATCGACATCACCGACTACACCGGCTCCACCACCGTAAAGCTCCTCCAGGATGCGGGCGACTGCCAGGCCCTGGACAAGCTGAAGGCCGGCCAGTCCCTGCTGGTGCGGGGCGCCCTGGAGTACGACAAGTACGACCGGGAGAACGTGATGCGTGCCAGGGCCATCGCCACCGTGGACCAGGTGGAGGTGGTGGACGACGCCCCCGAAAAGCGGGTGGAGCTCCACCTGCACACCAACATGTCCGATATGGACGGCATGACCCCCGCGGCGGCCCTCATCAAGCAGGCCCACAAGTGGGGGCAGAAGGCCATCGCCATCACCGACCACGGGGTGGCCCAGGCCTTCCCCGAGGCCATGACCACCGCCGAGGCCATCCGCAAGGAGGACCCGGACTTCAAAGTCATCTACGGCACCGAGGCCTACTTCGTCAACGACCTGGTGCCCGCCGTGGCCGGGGACAGCGCCCACCCCCTCACCGGCGACTTCATCTGCTTCGACCTGGAGACCACCGGCCTCTCCCCCCACAGCGACCGCATCACCGAGATCGGCGCGGTACGCATCCACAATGGGGAGATCACCGACAAATTCGACACCTTCGTGGACCCGGAGATGCCCATCCCCGAGAAGATCACCAAGCTCACCTCCATCACCAACGAGATGGTGAAGGGCGCCCCCAAGGAGGCGGAGGCCCTGGAGCGGTTTTTCCAGTTCTGCGGGGAGGACGCGGTGCTGGTGGCCCACAACGCCTCCTTTGACGCCAGCTTTGTCCGGGCGGCCTTGCAGCGCCAGGGAAAGCCCTTTGAGAATACCTACATTGACACGGTGACAATGGCCCGGTCTCTGCTGCCGGATTTGAAAAAGGCCACTCTGGATTCCGTTGCCAACTACTTAAAGCTGAAGCCCTTCCACCATCACCGGGCGGAGGACGACGCCGCCGTGCTGGGGGATATTTTCCTCAACTTCCTGGAGCGGCTGCGCCACGATCAGGGGATCCAGCGGGTGGACGAGATCAACGGCGCCCTGGCTGGAGGAGATCCCAAAAAGCTGCGTCCCTATCACATGATCCTGCTGGTGAAGAACCATACAGGGCTGAAGAACCTGTACCGGCTCATCTCCGCCGGGCATTTGGAATATTTTTACCGCACGCCCCGCACGCCAAAAAGCCTGCTGAACAAGTACCGGGAGGGTCTGCTGGTGGGCAGCGCCTGCGAGGCCGGCGAGCTGTTCCGGGCCGTGGTGAAGGGGGAATCCTTCGACAACCTGTGCAAAATCGCCTCCTATTACGACTATCTGGAGATACAGCCTCTGGGCAACAACATGTTTATGGTCCGCAACGGGGACACCGACATTGAGGGCCTGCGGGAGTACAACCGGACTATTGTGAAAATCGGCGAGAAGCTGAACAAGCCGGTGGTGGCCACCTGCGACGTCCATTTCAAAGACCCCAAGGACGCGGATTACCGCCGGGTCATCATGGGAGGCCGGGGCTTTGACGACGCGGACCAGCAGGCGCCCCTGTACATGCGCACCACTCCGGAAATGCTCAAAGAGTTTGAGTATCTGGGCAAGGAAAAGGCCTTTGAAGTGGTGGTGAAAAACCCCAACAAAATCGCGGATATGATCGACTATATCCGGCCGGTGCCAATGGGCAACTTCCCGCCCTTCATCGAGGGGGCCGAGGAGCAGCTGGTGTCCATCACCTGGGAGCGGGCCAAGAAGAAGTACGGCGACCCCCTGCCCCAAATCGTCAAGGAACGGCTGGACAAGGAGTTGAACTCCATTGTCAAGCACGGCTTCTCCGTGCTGTACATGACCGCCCAGAAGCTGGTGGCCGACAGCGAGGCTCACGGCTATCTGGTAGGCTCCCGTGGATCGGTGGGCTCCTCTCTGGTGGCCAGCATGTCCGGCATTTCCGAGGTGAACCCTCTGGCGCCTCACTATGTGTGTCCCAAGTGCTGTCACAGCGAGTTTTTCACCGACGGCAGCATTGACTCCGGCTTTGACCTGCCCCCCAAAAACTGCCCCGTCTGCGGGGAGCCGATGGACCGGGACGGCCACACCATTCCCTTTGAGACCTTCCTGGGCTTTGACGGCGACAAGGTCCCCGACATCGACCTGAACTTTTCCGGCGAGTACCAGTCCGGCGCTCACCGGTACACCGAGGTGCTTTTCGGCCGGGACAACGTGTTCAAGGCTGGCACTATCGCCACGGTGGCGGACAAAACCGCCATCGGCTATGTGCGAAAATACGCCGAGCTGAAGGGCGTCACCCTGCACAAAGCGGAGGAGCGCCGGCTGGCTTTGGGCTGCACAGGCATCAAGCGCACCACGGGCCAGCATCCCGGCGGCATGATCGTCATTCCCCGGGGCATGGAGGTCTACGACTTCTGCCCGGTGCAGCACCCGGCCAACGACCAGAAAAACAGCAACATCACCACCCACTTCGACTTCCACTCCATTCACGACAACGTGTGCAAGCTGGACGAGCTGGGACACGACGTCCCCACCATTTACCGCTATTTGGAGGACTACACCGGCATTCCGGTGATGGATGTCTCCATGAGTGACCCGGAGGTGATGTCCCTGTTCAATTCCCCGGCGGCTCTGGGCGTCACCGAGGAGGACCTGGGCGGTGTGCGGACAGGCACCCTGTCCCTGCCGGAGCTTGGCACCGGTTTTGTCCGGGGCATGCTGGAGGAGTCCAGGCCCACCAAGTTCTCCGACCTGCTGCAAATTTCCGGTCTGTCCCACGGCACGGACGTGTGGCTGGGCAACGCGCAGGAGCTGATTAAAAACGGCACCTGCACCATTTCCGAGGTGATCGGTACCCGAGACAGCATTATGACCTATTTGATGAACAAGGGTCTGGAGCCGAAGATGGCCTTCAAGATTATGGAGATTGTCCGAAAGGGCAAGGCCACAAAGCTGTTGACCCAGGAGCATATTCAGGCCATGAAGGAGCACAATGTTCCCCAGTGGTACATAGACTCTTGCTTTAAGATCAAGTACATGTTCCCCAAGGCTCATGCCGCCGCCTACATGATTTCCGCCCTGCGTCTGGGCTGGTACAAGGTTCACCGCCCTCTGGAGTATTACGCCGCCTACTTCACCGTCCGCAGCGACGACTTCGACGGCGTCACCGCCATCCAGGGCAAAGAGGCCGTCGCCCGCAAGATGAAAGAGCTGGACACCAAGATCAAGAACCGGGAGGCCTCCGCCAAGGAGGAGGGGGAATTTTCCACCCTCCAGATCATCAACGAGATGCTGGCCCGGGGCATCCAGCTGCTGCCCGTGGACCTGTACAAGTCCCACTCCTCCCGCTTCGCCGTGGAGGACGGGAAAATCCGCCTGCCCTTCTCCTCCCTGGGCGGCGTGGGGGACGCCGCCGCCGTCAGCCTGGTGGAGGCCCGGCAGACCGGGGGCGACTACATCTCCATCGACGACCTCCAGGCCCGGTCCAAGGTCTCCAGCGCCGTCATCGACACCCTCCGGGAGGCCGGGGCCCTCTCCGGCCTGCCGGAGAGCAGCCAGATCAGCCTGTTCTAAGCCGCCTTTCACATTTTACTTGACAAAAGCGGTTTGTTACATTATCATAGTAGCGTAGTAAATCGACGGGGCGGCCCGGCACTTTCACCGCCCCGCATTTTTTACCTGGGACGCCGCGGGGCAGGGTTTTTGCCCCTGCCCCCGCGCCCCGCAGAAAGGACGAGACCTATGCGCACCTACAGCAAGGTGACTCCCGAGGGCACCCGGGACCTCCTCTTCGAGGAGTGCTCCGCCCGCCGGGAGGCCCAGGCCAAGCTCTCCCGGCTCTTCAGCCTCCGGGGCTACCGGGAGGTCATCACCCCCGGCCTGGAATATTTCGATGTGTTCAACCTCCCCGGCGCCGCCATCCCCCAGCAGGAGATGTACAAGTGCACCGATAACCACGGCAGGCTCCTGGTGTTCCGGCCGGACACCACCCTGCCCATCGCCCGCATGGCGGCCTCCCGGCTCCAGGGCCACAAAAAGCCCCTGCGGTTCTACTACTGCCAGAACATCTACCGCAACCGGCCCGACCTCTCCGGCCGCAGCGACGAGACCGCCCAGATGGGCATCGAGCTCATGGGGGCCGGTGGCCTCCGGGCCGACCTGGAGGCCATCGCCACGGCGGTGGCGGCCCTCTCCGCCTGCGTGGAGGACTTCCGGGTGGAGATCGGCCACGCCCGGTTCTTCCAGGTCCTGGCCGACCAGCTCCCCGTCACCCCCGGGGTAAAGGAGGAGCTCCGCGCCACTATCGAGTCCAAAAACTACGCCGCCCTCTCCGAGCTCCTGGACCCCCTGGGGGACCTGCCCGCGTCCCGGGCCATGGCCCAGCTGCCCCGGCTCTTCGGCGGGGAGGAGGCCCTTGCCCAGGCGGAGCGCTGGTTCCCCGCCGGGGAGGCCAAAGAGACCCTCGCCTACCTCAAAACCCTCTACCAGGCCCTGCGCCGGCTGGGACTGGGGGACCGCCTCATGGTGGACTTAGGCCTGGTCCAGCGCAACGACTACTACACCGGCGTGGTGTTCTCCGCCTACGTCCACCAGCACGGGGACGCCGTGCTCCTGGGGGGCCGGTACGACGGCCTCTGCGAAAAGTTCGGCGACCCCATGCCCGCTGTGGGCTTTTCCCTGGACCTGGACAGCCTGGCGGAGCTCTCCCGGCAGCCCGCCGCCCACCCGGTGGAGGTGCTGGTCTACGGGGAGCCGGGCCACGAGATCGACGCCCAGCAAACCCTGGACCGCCTCTGCGACCAGGGCCTCCTCTGCGAGATGTCCCTCTTCGAGACCCAGGAGGAGACCCTGGCCTACGCCAGGGAAATGCACATCCCCAAGGTGCGTCTGGTGGGGGAGACCACCCGGGAGATCGGCCCGGAGGCCGTCTGCGAAGTCTTTCGAAATGAAAAGGAGGCCCGCCTATGAAGCCCCTTCGCATCGCCCTCACCAAGGGCAGATTGGAAAAATCCACCGTGGAGCTGCTGGAGCAGATCGGCATGGACTGCCAGAGCCTCCGGGACAAGGGCCGCAAGCTCATCCTCCCCGTGGGGGACGGCTCCCTGGAGGCCGTGCTGGCCAAAGCCGCCGACGTCATCACCTACGTGGAGCACGGCGTCTGCGATTTGGGCGTGGTGGGCAAGGACACCATCATGGAGAACGGCAGCCGCTTTTTCGAGATTCTGGACCTGGGCTTCGGCCGGTGCAGCTTCGCCCTGGCCGTGCCCAAGGGCGTGGACTTTTACCAGGGCTACCGGGTCAAGACCATCGCCACCAAATACCCCGGGGTGGCCCGCCGGTTCTTCGAGAGTCGGGACATGGATGTGCGGGTCATCAAGATCGAGGGCTCCGTGGAGCTGGCCCCCCTCCTGGGCCTGGCCGACGGCATCGTGGACATTGTGGAGACCGGCACGACGTTAAAGGAAAACGGCCTGGAGGTGGTGGAGCGCATCGCCGGCATCTCCGCCAGGCTCATCGTCAACGCCGCCAGCTTAAAACTGCGGAAGCAGGAGATCGAATCCCTGGCCGCAAAGCTGGAAGCCGCCATCGCGGCGGGAAAGGAGCAAGGGAAATGATCAAGACTGTAAAAGGGGACCGGGCCGCCTGCCGGGCCTTTGTAGAGGACCTGAAAAACCGGGTGGGCCAGACCTCCCCGGAGATCGAGAATTCCGTGCGGGACATTCTGGAAAACGTCCGCACCCGGGGCGACGCCGCCGTCCGGGAGTACGCCCAGCGCTTCGACGGCTGGTGCCCGGAACACCTGGAGCTCACCAGGGAGGACCTGGAGCAGGCCGCGGCCCAGTGCGACCCCGCCTTCCTGGCCTCCCTGCAAAAGGCGGCGGAGAACATCCGGGCCTTCCACCAGCGGCAAAAGCAGCAAAGCCGTATCGACCCCCTGCCCAACGGCATCATCACCGGCCAGCGGGTGCGGGGCCTCCACCGGGTGGGGGTGTACGTCCCCGGGGGCACCGCGGGCTACCCCTCCTCCGTGCTGATGAACGTTATCCCCGCCCAGGTGGCGGAGGTGGGGGAGATCGTCATGGCCACGCCTCCCGGCCGCACCGGCCGTCCCGACCCCAATATCCTGGCCGCGGCCCTGGTGGCCGGGGTGGACCGGGTGTTCCTCATGGGCGGGGCCCAGGCCGCCGCCGCCCTGGCCTACGGCACCGAGACCGTCCCCAAGGTGGATAAGATCGTGGGTCCCGGCAACATCTTTGTGGCCACCGCCAAAAAGCAGCTCTACGGCGTGGTGGACATCGACATGATCGCCGGCCCCAGCGAGATCCTCATCGTGGCCGACAGCTCCGCCGACCCGGAGTACCTGGCCGCCGACCTGATGAGCCAGGCCGAGCACGACCCCATGGCCTCCGCCATCCTCATCACCAACGACGGGGACCTGGCCGCCCGCACCGTAGACGCCCTCTACCGCCAGCTGGAGACCCTCTCCCGCAAGGAGATCATCCAGACCTCCCTGGACCGCTACGGCGGCATCATCGTCTGCGACACCATGGACGAGGCCGTGGACTTCGCCAACGACCTGGCCCCCGAGCACCTGGAGGTCAGCGTCAATAACCCCTTCGACTACCTGGGCCGCCTGGACAACGCCGGCTCCGTGTTCCTGGGCCACTATTCCCCCGAACCCCTGGGGGACTACTTCGCCGGGGCCAACCACGTGCTGCCCACCGGCGGCACCGCCCGGTTCTTCTCTCCCCTGTCCGTAGACGACTTCATCAAGAAGTCCAGCTTCATCTACTACCCCAAGGAGGAGCTCCTCAAAGCCGCCGACGACATCATCCGTCTGGCCGAGACCGAGGAGCTTACCGCCCACGCCAACTCCATCCGGGTGCGGAAAAAGCCCTGACACCCGGCCCGCCCCGGCCCAGGCCCCCTCCGGGGCCCTGGGCCCCGCCGCGGGAAAGACCGTCCCGCGGCGCCCTTCCGCCCGCCCACGGGCGGCCGGAAGGGGGCGGGCCCCAGCCCACCCCCACACCCATCCCCCAAGGAGGCCCCCTATGTACCAGCTCAACGAAAAAATACGCGACTTAAAGCCCTACGACCCCATCCAGGGCAGCTACCGGGTGCGGCTGGACGCCAACGAGAGCTTCCTGCCCCTGCCCCCGGCCATCCTGGAGGAGGCCCAGGCTCTCCTCTCCACCATCGACTTCAACCGCTACCCCGACCCCGCCGCCGGGGAGCTCTGCGCCGCCTTCGCCGCCTGCTACGGCGTCAGCCCCGAGCTGGTGGTGGCGGGCAACGGCTCCGACGAGCTCATCACTGTCCTGTTCGAAGCCTTCCTCCAAAAGGGGGACGCCTTCGCCACCGTGGAGCCCGACTTCTCCATGTACGCCTTTAACGGCCACCTCCACGAGGCCCGCCACGTCCCCCTGCAAAAGGACCCCGATTTTCGGCTGGATATTGACAAACTCACCGAGACCTGCCAAAATGAGGGGGTAAAGCTCCTCATCTTCAGCAATCCCTGCAACCCCACCTCCCTGGTGTGCCCCAGGGAGGACCTGCGCCGGCTCATCTCCGCCCTGCCGGATACCCTGGTGGTCCTGGACGAGGCCTATATGGACTTCTCCGACCAGTCCATGCTCCCCGAGGTGGAGCGTTACGACAACCTCATCATCCTGCGCACCTGCTCCAAGGCCTTCGGCATGGCCGCCCTGCGCCTGGGCTTCGCCGTGTGCCAAAAGCCTTTGGCCGACGCCCTCCGGGCGGTGAAGTCCCCCTACAACGTCAACAGCCTGTCCCAGGCGGTGGGGGCCGCGGTGCTGCGCCACCAAGAGGAACTCCAGGCCGCCCGCAAGACCATCCTGGCCTCCTGCCGGGAGCTGCGCGCCGGCCTGGAGCGCCAGGCCCGGCAATACCCCGGCCGCTTCACCCTCCTGCCCGGCGAGACCAACTTCGCCGCCCTGTCCATGCCCGATGGGGAAGCCCTCCTCCGCTTTTTGCGGGAGCGCGGGGTGGCCATCCGCTATACCGGGGGCCTGGTGCGCATCACCTGCGGTACACCGGAGGAAAACCGCATCCTGCTCACCGAGCTGGAAGCCTATTGGAACCGAGAGAGGACGTGATCCCATGACAGACCGGTACGCATCCCTGCACCGCCAGACCCGGGAGACCGACGTGACCCTGGAGCTCAGCCTGGACGGCGGCGAGCGGAAGATCTCCACCGGCGTGGGCTTTTTCGACCACATGCTCACCGCCTTCGCCGTCCACGGCCAATTCGGCCTCAACGTAAAAACCATCGGCGACTGGGAGGTGGACTGCCACCACACCATCGAGGACACCGGCATCGTGCTGGGCCAGGCCTTCGCCGCCGCCCTGCCCACCAAACGGGGCATCCGCCGGTACGGCCACGCCTATATCCCCATGGATGAGGCCCTGGCCTTCGCCGCTGTGGATGTCAGCGGCCGGCCCTTCCTGGTGTTCCAGGGTGACTTCCCCCAGGAGCGTGTGGGCGACTTCGACACCTGTATGGCCGAGGAGTTTTTCCGGGCCTTCGCCACAAACGCCGGCATCACCCTGCACCTGCGCTGCGAGTACGGCAAAAACTCCCACCACATGATCGAAGCCCTGTTCAAAGCCGCGGCCCACGCCTTAAAGGACGCCCTCTCCCAGGAGGGCGACGGCGACGTGCTCCTGTCCTCCAAAGGCATGCTGTAAGGCAGCACCGCCCGCCCTCCCGCTTCCGCCCTTCGGGCGAAACCGCCCTGGCCCGCCCCGCGGCCCAGGGCTGGCCCGGCTCCGCCGGGCCGGAGGGCGGCAGGGCAGTGAATCAGTAAGAAGTAATAGGGAAGAAGTGAAAGCACTCCCCCCATCCACGCTGTGTGCGGCCAGCCCCAGAGCTGCCGCCGCCCGGCGGCGAGGGAGTATAGGGCAGTTAATAAGTAAGAAGTAATCGTTGAGAAGCAATCGGGAAGAGGAAACCGGCCGCCAACCGCGGCCAACGAAAGAGGGGAGAGGACCACATGATCATTTTACCAGCCATCGACCTGCACCAGGGCC
Organism: Candidatus Acutalibacter stercorigallinarum; assembly: GCA_019112625.1. Classification (GTDB taxonomy): domain Bacteria; phylum Bacillota; class Clostridia; order Oscillospirales; family Acutalibacteraceae; genus Acutalibacter; species Acutalibacter stercorigallinarum. The sequence goes on from DXIW01000031.1 coordinate 55,174, forward strand.
AGTGCGTGCGCCTGTTCCGGGGGGATTACGACACCGCCCAGGTGGTGGCCCGGGACGTTTTAGAGACCGCCCGGCATTTCCAAGAACAAGGGGCCAGATGGCTCCATATGGTGGACCTGGACGGGGCCAAGGACGGGAAGCCGAAAAATTCCCAGTTGATCTTCGATGTAGTGGACCACACCGACCTCCAGGTGGAGGTGGGCGGCGGCATCCGGGACATGGAGACCGTGGCCCACTACCTGGACCGGGGCGTGGGCCGGGTGATCCTGGGCTCCGCCGCTCTCCGGGACCCGGGCTTTGTGAAGGCTGCGGTAGACCGCTACGGCAAGCGCATCGCCGTGGGCATCGACGCCCTGGACGGCAAGGTGGCCGCCGAGGGCTGGCTCCAGCAGAGCCAGGTGGACTACGTGGACTTCGCCAAAGAGATGGAGTCCCTGGGGGTGCGGTACCTCATCTGCACCGACATCCACCAGGACGGCACCATGAACGGCCCCAACCTCACCATGCTGGACCGGCTCAACCAGGCGGTAAACTGCCACATCATCGCCAGCGGCGGCGTGGCTAGCCTCCTGGACATCGTCAGTATCTACGACCTGGGGCTCTACGGCGCCATCGCCGGCAAGTCCCTGTACACCGGGGCTCTCGACCTGCGCACCGCCATCATCGCCTGCCATAAAATCTCCGGCAAGTGGGCCGCCGGCGATTTGCCCGAGGACGAGCTGGACCTGTACTTCCTCAAGTCCGACCTGATCCCCGCCGTCATCCAGGACGACGACACCGATGAGGTGCTCATGCTGGCCTACATGAACCGGGAGGCCTTCCGCCGCACCTTAAAAACAGGCTATACCTGGTTCTACAGCCGCAGCCGCAAGACCCTGTGGAACAAAGGGGAGACCTCCGGCCACGTCCAGAAGGTGGTCAGCATCTTCTCCGACTGCGACGATGACACCCTGCTCCTGCGGGTCAAACAGACAGGCCCTGCCTGCCACACCGGCAGCCACAGCTGCTTCTTCCACAAATTACGGGGCGAGGACTCGCCGAAAGGGGAATGACCCATGGATATGCTCAAAGAACTGTACGAGACCGTGGAGGACCGCCGCCGCCAGCAGGCGGAGGGCTCCTACACCTGCTACCTGTTCCAGCAGGGGCTGGATAAAATCCTGAAAAAGTGCGGCGAGGAGTGCAGCGAGGTGATCATCGCCGCCAAAAACGGCAAACAGGAGGACACCGTGGGCGAGCTCTCCGACCTGCTGTACCACCTCACCGTGCTCATGGTCAACGAGGGCATCCCCTATGAGGCCGTAGAGGCCGAGCTGGCCCGCCGCCACCAGAAGCAGGGGAACCTCAAGACCTTCCACCAGGTGGACAAAAACACATGAACCGGGCGGAGCTTCTGGCCCAGTGGCGCCGCGAGGCCTCCCTGGGCATGACCGGCTGGGACTTCTCCCACCTAGACGGCCGCTATCTGCCCCCCGCCCTCCCCTGGGACTACGCCGCCAAAGTCCGGGACTTCTTAAAGCCCGGGGTGCGGCTGTTGGACATGGGCACCGGCGGCGGGGAGTTTCTCCTCACCCTGGGCCACCCCTACGCCCTCACCAGCGTCACCGAGGGCTGGCCCCCTAACCTGGCGCTGTGCCAGCAGCGCCTGGCCCCCCTGGGCATCACCGTCAAGGAGTACGACAGCGAGCGGGGCCAGCCCCTGCCCTTCCCGTATGACAGCTTCGACCTGGTGCTCTCCCGCCACGAGAGCTACCACCTGCCGGAGGTCCGCCGCGTCCTGAAAAACGGCGGCTACTTCCTCACCCAGCAGGTGGGCGGCGAAAACGACCTGCCCCTCATCCGCCGCCTGCTCCCGGGCTACCCCGGCAGCTTCGTGGGCTTCAACCTGGAAAACGAGCTCCCCAAATTCCGGGCCGCCGGCTTCCGGGTGCTCCAAAGCCTCCAGTCCTACGGCGAGGGCCGCTTCCTGGACGTGGGCGCGGTGGTCTACCAAATGAGCGTCTGCCCCTGGGAGTGCCCCGGCTTCTCCGTGGACCGCTGCCAGGACGCCCTCTTCCAGCTCCAGGACCAGCTGGAGCACCTGGGCTTCCTCCCCAACCTAGAGCACCGCTTCCTCATCGTGGCCAAAAACAAAAAGTAAAAGGGATGCCTTCCGGCATCCCTTTTCTGCATCTATGTCCCGGCGGGCGGCAGGCGACCCCTGCCCGTCCCAGCCGGGACCAACCCCATAAGTATATCTCACGCGCGGGCCGCTGCCCAACGCGGTCTCAAGCCTGGTCTCAGTAGCGCTCGTAGTAGTTGGCGAACACCTTGCAGGCCGCCGCCCGCTCGGTGTAGCCCTGGGGGTCAAAGCTGTTTTCCCCCACCCCGCTGATGAGCCCGGCGTCCCGGCAGGCGTACACCGCCTCCCTGGCCCAGCTGCTGATCTCACTGTCGTCCGCGAAGGTGCCCGAATTGCTGGAGCTCAGGTTCCCGTACTTCATCAGGATCACGCACATGGCCTCCCGGCTGATGGGCTCCTCGGGCTCAAAGGCGGTGGCGCTCACCCCGTTGATGTACCCCATAGAGGAGGCCCACTGGATAGCTTTTGCGTAGTAGATGTCCGGGTCCACGTCCTGGAAGGCCGTCTCCCCGGAGTAGCTGTCCAGGTCCACCCCGTCCATGTTGGCCAGCGCTTTTACGAAATCCCCCCGGGAGATGTTCTCCGTGGGCTCAAAGCTGCCGTTGCCGCTGCCGCCGAAAATGCCGTATCCCACGGCCCGGTCCACATCGTCAAAGAACCAGTCCTCGCTGGTAAAGTCGGTGAAGATGGCCCCATTGGAGAGCACCGTGGCCATGGCCTCCCCGCTCTTCTGCCCGTCCAGAATGGACACGGCCCGGTAGGTGAGCCCCACCATATAAATAGGCCCGGTGTAGGGGGTGCTGTCCTCGGTGGGGGTGGTGTTGTCGGTGGTGTAGTAGATGGTCTCCTCCTCGGAGTTGGCGGTCATGGTCACATAGCCGTCCTCATAGGAGATTACCGGGGTGTCGGGCATGTCCAGGTCGCCGGTGATCTCCACATACAGGGAGGAGATGTACCCGGTGGCCCCGTTGCTGGGCAGCACGATCTCGTACCACAACGTAGAGCTCTGGCCGCCGCTCACAATGTTCTGGCCCTCCTCCTGGCCGGTGACCAGGATCTGGGTGCCATAGGACAGGGTGGTGAGCACCGAGGACTGGGTGTTGGGCTGGGAGCGGACGTTCACCCCGCTGCCGGTGACCCGGGCGTTGGTGTGGCTGTCAGAGCCGCCCCCGTTGCCGCCGCCATAGCCGGCCCCCACCTCATAGCCGATGCCCTGGGCCTTCAGGTAGTCCCGCACCGTGGCCGCGTTCACAAAGCCCTCGTTCTGCAGGGTGTCGCTGTAGGCCAGGGGGGTGCCGTCGTCGTTATAGGCGATGCCGTCGGACCCGATGGTGTAGCCGTCCACCACGGTGTCCACGTCGTACTGGTAGTCGGTGTAGTGGTACATGTTCCCGTCAAACTCATACCAGCCATTCACGGGGAACAGCAGCCCGCAGTCGAACAGATGCCACTCCGACCAGCCCCGGCTGTATACGCTGTCGTACACCATGTCGGTGCCGTAGGTGCTGTTGTCGGTGACCATCCCGTTGCCCACGTAAATGCCCACGTGGCCGTAGGGGTACTGGTAGTCGTAGGGGTCCATCATGGTGACGGACAGCCCGTGGATGCGGGGCAGCTCGTCCAGGCTGCCGTGCCAGATGGTGTTCAGGCGCACCTGGGAGCTGGCGCCCCCCATGCAGGAGTAAATGCCGTGGTCCGTAAAGAAGGCGTACAGCAGCCCCGCGCAGTCAGAGGCCCGGGTGTCGCCGTACTGCTCCCCCTTGCCGCCGTATTGGTAGACCCAGCCATCCCGCCAGGCCATCAGGCCGTGCTCCGCGAATTCCAACGAGGTGACGCCTTCGGCGGCGGAGGCCGTAAGCCCCGGTACCGCGTAAGCGGCCCCCAGCAAAAGCACCACCGCCAGAAGCAGACTGAACATTCGCATGGCCTGCCGTTTCATGGTCGCGTGTCGTTTCATCGTCATAAAAATACCATTCCTTTCCAAAAGCCAAAACACCTTTCCAGGTGAACGGGGAACAGCTCCCCAAAGCGGGGAATCACTCCCCTGTAAAGTTTTTGGACTTGTCATCTGATTTTCCCGGCTCCCACAGGGGAACCACCGCCCGGCTCACCGGAACTCTCTCGCCCGGTCTCCGCCCGGCCCGAATCCCTCCCGAGACCCACGGCCCAGCGCCGCCGGAACCATCCCGGCTCATTTTCTACCCGGCCGCCAGCTCCCCGAAGGGCACCCGCCGCCCGGCACACCGGAACTCATTCGTCCCAGCTCCCGCCCGGCCCGTGCCCCTCCCGAGACCCGCGGCCCAGCTCCACCGGAACCAACCCGGCTCAACTTCTACCCGGCGCCAGCTCCCCGAAGGGCAACCGCCGCCCGGCTCACCGGAACTCACTTGCCCCAGCTCCCGCCCAGCCCGTGCCTCTCCCGAGACCCGCAGCCCGGCTCCACCGGAACCAACCCGGCTTAATTTCCATCCGACCGCCAGCTCCCCACAGGGCAACCGCCGCCCGGCACACCGGAACTCCCTCATCCCGGCTCCCGCCCGGCCCGAATCCCTCCCGAGACCCGCAGCCCAGCGCTGCCGAAACCATCCCGGCTCATTTTCTACCCGGCGCCAGCTCCCCGAAGGGCAACCACCGCCCGGCTCACCGGAAC
>DXIW01000032.1 GCA_019112625.1 Candidatus Acutalibacter stercorigallinarum
CCATAACAATACCCCCCTGATGTAGTACTTCTATTTTTCTACATCAGGGGGGCTTTTGTCTATTGTCCTTTTTTACTGGACCTGTTCAAAGATGAGAAAGGTAGGGTGAGAGCTCTTCCGCCAATAGCCCACACGAACCCTTCGTTAAGTTTCCGGAGGGACGGTCTCCTGCTCCCTTGGTATAACAGCCGCCACGGGGCAATGCTCCACGCAGTTGCCGCAGTGGAGACAGTGCTCCTGGTGGATGACGCTGGGCGCGCCCAAGGTGATGGCCCGCTGGGGGCAGGCTTCCACACAGGCGCCGCAGCTGATGCAGTCCTCGGTAATGGTGTAGCCCTTGGGCTTTGCCCTCCCTTGGCCGACGGTGTAGCTCTCCCGGAAGATGGGGTTCACCCCCAGGTGGAAGTACTCGATGGCCATGTCCCGGATGCAAAACACCATGCCAATGCCCCGGGTCTCCCCAGGGTACACGTTGGAGAGATAGGGCTGCTCCGCAAAAATCAAATCCCGCCACTTCTCCTGCTCTTCGGGGGGCACAGGCGTGGCCGTCCCGGAGAGGCGAATCATCTCTTTATAGCGGGTGTAGCCCAGGATTTGCACCTTCCCCCGGGTCAGCAGCTCCTTGCAGAAGTCCTTGCCCCGAGCAGTGAAAAAGTAGAGGGCGTCCGGCTCGTAGTGGATGGCGCTGATGTTGCGCACCTGGGGGTTGCCCTCCCTGTCCACGGTGGCAAAGGACAGCACTCCCACATAGCGCAGTTTGTTCAAACAGGTTTGAGCGTCCATACGGTTACCTCCCCTCTTCCACAAGCTTCACCCTGCCATCTTTCCGGGGTTTTTCCGGCGGGTAGTCCCCTTCCACATAGCCCAAAGCCACAAAGCACCGGGCCTTGTAGTGCCTGGGGATGCCCCACTCCTCCATGAGATGGGCGCCCAGGGGGCTTTCAAAGGTCTCCTCCGCCCGGGCGATGACGCAGGAGGAAATCCCCAGCTCATAGGCGGCCAGGACCATGTACTCCGCGCAGCAAAAGGCGTCCGCCACGCTGTAGAGGAAGTTCTCCGGGCCAAAGACCACGCAGACCGTAGGCGCGCCATAAAACCCGTTTCGGATGGTGGGGTCGTCGATGGTGCTGGGCTGCTTTTTGGAGACAAAGCTTCCCGCCAGCCGGCTGCGGTCGAACTTCGCCAGATTCTGCCGGCCCAGCCGGCTGGTTAACTCCCTGTTGTGGACGCCCACCAGAATGGCCCGCTGGCCGCCGCCCGCGTTGGGGGCAAAGGAGCCGGCCTCCAAGATTTTCTCCAAATCCTCCCGGGGGATTTGCCTGTCCTGGTACTTGCGGATGGAGCGCCGCCCCCGGATGGCTTCCAGCACGTTCATTAGGATACCTCCTTCCAGCACTCCGGGTCCGGGGCGTACATGTCACCGTGATACCCTGCCGCCACGGCGGGACATCCCCGGCAGAACCGGAGCAGCTCGCACTTGGAGCACTTCTCGAACTTTTCGTACACCCGGTACTGGTCAAGCTTCGGCCCGGTGAACAGGTCGTACAGGTCGTCGGTGAGGGCGTTGCCCACCTTGCTTTCCATGCGGCGGCAGGCGTACACCGCCCCGTCGGAGAGGATTGTCAAATGGCAGTTGCCGCAGTTGCAGCCCTCGTAGACGTATTCATCCTCAGGGTAAGCTTTGGGGTCAAACAGCCCCTTCTCGTAGAGGAACAGTGTCCACAGGTGGTCTTTCAGGTTGAAGGTGGTCCCGCAGCCCTGGGCCCTGTACTTCTGGAATTTCTCCCAGCACTGCTCCATCATGTTCCGGTATTCCGCCGGGGAGCAGCACACGTCCTTGTCCTCCTGGGAGGGGCAGTACCGGGCAAAGGCGAAGATGTCCGCCTTGTTTTGTACCACCTCGTCCACCAGGGCGGGGATGTCCCGATAGTTCCACCGGGATACGGTGGTCATAATGGCCACGTCAATGCCGGCGCCCCGCAGCAGGGGGATGGCCGCCATGGTGGCGTCGTAGGAGCCGGGCTGCTGGCGGATGCCGTCGTGGGTCTCCCGCAGGCCGTCCAGGGAGAGCTGGTACTTCCGGCAGCCGTAGTCCTTCAACCGGCGGCAAACATCCGCCGTGAGGTGGAAGGGATTGCCCATCAGCGCGAAGGGGATGTTGGAAAGCTTTAACAGCTTCATCAGCGCCCAGAACTGGGGGTGGAGGATGGGGTCGCCCCCGGTGATGTACAAATAGGGCAGCCGCCCGGCCTTTTGGCAGAAGGTCTTGCAGTTTTCAAGCACGGTGACCATGTCCTCTAAAGCCATCTCCTGAAACTTGGCGTGGCTGCCCAGCGCGTAAATATAGCAGTGCCTGCACCGCTGGTCGCAGGCCTCGGTGATATGCCATTGAAAGGCGAAATACTCCATGTGTGTGCCTCACTTTCTTGGGATAGAAGTGGTCCCTGAGAGCGGGCAGCCCTCAGGGACCGGGGGAATCAGAGCTTACTTATCCCCAGCGCCGCAGGC
>DXIW01000033.1 GCA_019112625.1 Candidatus Acutalibacter stercorigallinarum
GGCGTGGGGGAGGGGGTGGGCGCGGGCGTGGGAGCCTCTGTGGGCTGGGCGGAGGAGACAGCGCTCTCCGCCGGCTGGGAGACGCCGCTGCTCTGGGGGGCAGGGGAGGCCGTCTCCCCGGGGGCAGAATCGTTCTGGCCCCAGGTGCGGGCGGCCCAGATGCCCAGGGCCACGGCGGCCCCGATGAGCAGCACCACTAAAATCAGGACGGCAGGCAGGTTCGCCCGGGAATTTCTCCTAGCCCGGTGGGCCTGCCGGTATCGTTTGGCCATACAAGGTCACTCCTTTTTCACGGTTCCACCCATAAGGCGGCCTTTCTATTATAACGGGCCTCCCGCCCCAGGGCAAGGGAAAGCCGGAAAAATCGGGCTTTTTTCCCAAATCCCGCCGTTTTTTCACAGGAAAGCGGGGGCTTTCTGGGGGAAACCCGATTGTCCTGGGGAAGTTTTTTCGATTTTTTGAAATTTGGGGCTTGACGCCAGGGGGAAAAGCTGGTATCATGTATCCTGTTACGGGGGCATAGCTCAGCTGGTTAGAGCGCCTGCTTCACACGTAGGAGGTCACAGGTTCGAGTCCTGTTGTCCCCACCAAGCTGCGCCTGGACGCACGTCGCGTCCCAGGCGTAGCTTTTTCTTTTACCCAAACGGCTCGCGCTTGCGGTGGTCTGCGAGTTTCGCGGATGCGAAACTCGACCGAGTAAGTTGAGCGTAAGCGAAACTTGACTCGTGCCCCGCCCGCCCCGCGCCGCGGCGTGCCGCGGCGGCCTCCCTTTTTCAAAGGGCGGCGCTTTCCCAACGGGAAAGCCGGGGCGGGCGGCTCCCGGGGCCAGCAGCCAGACGGCGCGAAAACGGGAAAGCGTGTTTTCCCCGACCCCTTCTTGCCGCGGACAAAAGAGTTTTGCTTTTTCCGGCATACTGTGCTATAATACCTCCAATCATGGTCCCCTGGGGCGTTTTGCCCCTTTGTCCCTGCTGAGAAGGGGAAAGGAGCTTTGCCATGCATACCATTAAAAAGCTGAAGCGCACCATCGTGTTCATCTTAAAGCTGGTGCTGTTTTTGTGCCTGTTCGGGATCTTTTTCGGGATCTTCGGCATCAATAATCCCTGGCTGTTCAACCTGTCCCGTACCACCGGCGTCACCATGGTGACCTTCGTGGTGCTGGGCATCGCCCTTATGCAGGTGTACGGCGGCTACGCCGTGGGCACCCAGAAGAGCAAGCCCATCGTCCACTCCATGGCCTTGGCCACCATCATCACCGATTTGGTGACCCACCTGCAGCTGTCCATTATGAACACCAGCGAGAAGAACAACGCCCACTTCGTCTACGAGACGCCCCACCTGCTCCTGCTGGTGATGGTGCTGCAGATTCTTGTCATCATCTTCTTCGCCTATTTCGGCAACTACGTGTACTTCTCCCTGGCCCCGCCGGAGAAGTGCTGCGTCATCTCTTCTTCCCGGGAGAGCCTGGGCCGGCTCATCCCCAAGATCAGCCGGTTCCGCAAGCAGTACGAGATCGACGAGATCGTGCGGTACGACGCGAAAAACGTGCTGGACGTGATCTCCCGCAACGACACGGTGTTCCTCTATGATGTGCCCATCAAGGAGCGCAACCACCTCATCGACTTCTGCTACCAGAAGCAGAAGAACATCTACTATAACTTCGAGATGATCGACGTGGTGAGCCAGGGGGCCAAGTACGTGAACCTGGACGACAAGTCCCTGGTGATGTACCTGGCCAAGGACCTGACCATGGAGCAGCGCATCGTCAAGCGCCTTACCGACCTGTTCGTCTCCATCGTGGGCCTTGTGATTACCAGCCCCATCATGCTGGGCTGCGCCATTGCCATCAAGGCCGAGGACGGCGGCCACGTGTTCTACAAGCAGAAGCGCCTCACCAAGTACGGCCGTGTGTTCGAGGTGTACAAGTTCCGCACCATGAAGGAGGAAAACTCCATCCACAAGTCCGTCACCGCCGACGACGACCGCATCACCAAGGTGGGCAAATACCTGCGGAAATTCCGCATCGACGAGCTGCCCCAGCTGCTGAACATCCTCAAGGGGGACATGACCGTGGTGGGCCCCCGGCCGGAGATGCTGGAGAATGTGGAGAAGTACACCGAAGCCCTGCCGGAGTTCTCCTACCGGCTGCGGATGAAGGCGGGCCTGACGGGCCTGGCCCAGATCTACGGCAAGTACAACACCTCCCCCAAGGACAAGCTGGTCATGGACCTGATGTATATCGAAAACTACAGCATCTGGCAGGACTTCAAGCTCATCTTCCAGACTGTCACGGTGTTTTTGAAGGCGTCGGAGAGCACGGAAGCCTTTGGGGTGGAGGAGCTCTACGACTTTGACGAGGACCGGGAGCGCAACCGCAAAGCCAAAAAGCGGGGCCAGCCCCGGCAGGAAAAGGAGTGAGGCCTGTGGCCATCGACCAATATCTGCGGCGGGTGTACCCGGGCACGGCGGCGGAGTTCTGCAAAAAGGCGGACCACGCCCTGCTGGCCGGGGAGAAGCTGTTCATCGTCACCGCCAACCCGGAGATTATGATGCACGCCCAGCAGGAGGGCGACCTGGACCAGCTGCTGCTGGGGGAGGACGCCACCATCGTGCCCGACGGCATCAGCGTGGTAAAGGCCATGCAGATCTGCGGCCTGCCCGCCCAGGAGCGCATCACCGGCGTGGACCTGGCGGAGCACTTCCTCCAGGTGGCCGGCAAGGCGGGGAAGAGCGTGTACCTGCTGGGCGCCAAGGAGGAGGTGGTCTCCGCCCTGGCCAAAAAGCTGCTGGCCCAGTATCCCCAGATGGCCCTTTCCTACCACAACGGCTACGACGGGGACAAGGACCAGATCTTTGCCGAGATCGCTGCCCTGCAGCCCGACCTGGTGCTGGTGGGCCTGGGGGTCCCCGCCCAGGAGCGGCTGATCGCCCGGCACTACGATGAGTTCCAGAAGGGTGTGTTCATGGGCGTGGGCGGCTCTTTCGACGTGCTCTCCGGCAGTTTGCGCCGGGCCCCGTCCTTTTTTGTCAAGACCAACACCGAGTGGCTGTACCGCATCCTCCGGCAGCCCTCCCGCCTGGGACGGTTCTGGCGCAACAACGTGAAGTTCATCGGCCTGGTGCGCAAGGCCGCCAAAGGCCGGTAGCCAGGGCCCCCGCGCCCTTCCGGCCGGGGCCGTGCCCCGGCCGCCCCGCCCAGGGGGGCGGGGAGCGCCTCCCCAAGGGAGGCGGGGAGGGCGCGGGGCAGCCCGCCTCTGCGAGGCTTTTTGTAGACAAGTTTTTGAAGGTTTGGGAATATAGTTTTGGAAAGCGGCAGCCCTGCAGGGGCCCGCTTTGCCCCGGGATGTGCTAAGAAAGGAGCCGCCGCCGTGAGAAAGTGCAAGGTCATGTCCGTATTCGGCACCCGGCCGGAGACCATCAAAATGGCCCCCCTGGTCAAGGAGCTGGAGAAAAGGGAGGAGTTCCACAGCGTGGTGTGCGTCACCGCCCAGCACCGCCAGATGCTGGACCAGGTGCTGGAGGCCTTCCAGATCAGGCCCGACTACGACCTGGACATTATGAAGCCGGGCCAGACTTTGTCGGACATTACCGCCCGGGTGCTCAAGGGCCTGGAGGGCGTCATCGCGAAGGAGAAGCCCGACATGGTCCTGGTCCACGGGGACACCACCACCACCTTTGCCGGGGCCCTGGCCGCCTACTACAGCCAGACCGCCGTGGGCCACGTGGAGGCCGGCCTGCGCACCTACGACAAGTACTCCCCCTTCCCCGAGGAGATGAACCGCCAGTTCGTGGGCTGTGTGGCGGACCTGCACTTCGCCCCCACCGAGGGCGCCAGGGACAACCTGCTGAAAGAGGGCAAACGGCCGGAGACCATTGTGGTCACCGGCAACACCGCCATCGACGCCTTGAAGACCACCGTGCGGGAGGACTACTCCGACGAGATTCTGGAGTGGGCAAAAGGCTCCCGGCTCATCGTGCTCACCGCCCACCGCCGGGAGAACCTGGGGGAGCCCATGCACCGCATGTTCCGGGCCATCCGCCGCATCGTGGAGGAGTTCCCCGATGTGAAGATGGTCTACCCCGTCCACCTGAACCCCCTGGTGCAGAACGCCGCCAACGAAGAACTGGGCGGCTGCGACAGGGTGCGGCTCATCGCCCCCCTGGAGGTGGTGGAGTTCCAGAACCTGCTGGCCCGCTCCACCCTTATCCTCACCGACAGCGGCGGCATCCAGGAGGAGGCACCCTCTCTGGGCAAGCCGGTCATCGTCCTGCGGGACACCACCGAGCGCCCCGAGGGCGTGGCTGCCGGCACCGCCAAGCTGGCGGGCACCGACGAGGAGACCATCTACGCCATGGTGCGGCAGCTCCTCACCGACGAGGGCGAGTACCAGCGGATGAGCCAGGCCGTGAATCCCTATGGGGACGGGCTGGCCAGCGCCCGCATCGCCGACGCCATCGCCGCCTGGTTCCAGAACCGGGCGTAAACAAGCATAGAGAGAACCAACGGAACCACAAGGAAAGAAAGCTGTGATCTGCCATGAACCAAACGATGGAAATTTCCGAAGCTAAACAGGGGTGCGGCGTCTCCCTCCGCCTCTCCCGGTGGAACGTGCTGGCCGCGGCGGGGGTCCTGGCCTTCTGCGGGGCTTTTCTGCTGCTGGAGCGCCTGCTGGGCTGGGAGGAGGAGGACACCGGCTCCCTGCCCATCGCCGGGGGTGAGACCCTGCTGTTTTTGGGGATGGGCCTGGTGGTGGCCTTCCTCTGCCTGCTGGAGGTGCGGCTGCCCGTGGAGGTCCGGCGGGGCATTGGCTGGGCCTTTGTGCTCCTCATGCCCCTGGCCACCTTCCTGGCGGTGGATGTCATCAACAGCACCAACGTGTTCAGCTTTTCCACAAAAAAGATCCTGGCCAACTACATCTGCTACCTGATGGTGTTCGCCCTGGTGTACGCCATCACCCGGCGGGTGTGGGCCACGGCCATGGCCGGGGGGCTCATCTTCCTGGTGTTCGGCATCGCCAACTACTTCGTGGTGCAGTTTAGGGGCCAGCCCATCCTGCCCTGGGACATCCAGTCCTTCGGCACCGCGGTGACGGTGGCCGGGGGGTACCAGTACGTCCCCACCCAGCAGATGGCCCTCACCGCCCTGGGATACTTCGGGGTGCTGGCACTGTGCGTCAAGCTGTGCCCCCGGGGGAAAGAGGGGGCCAGCCGCCGGTTCCGCATCACCGAGCGGGCGGTGTCCCTCGTCATCTCCGGGGCCCTGTTCCTCATGCTGTTCCCCATGGACATCTTAACAGACATGGGCATCTCCGTGTGGGCCTGGAACCAAAAGACCAGCTCCGAGCTGACGGGCATCACCGCCGGGTTCTTCGCCAACATCCAGTTCGTGATGGTGGATAAGCCCCAGGGCTACTCCGCCTCCCGGGTCCAAGAGCTGGGGGAGGAGCTGGCAGAAGAGGAGGAGCCCTCGCTCCTGGGCCAGTCGGAGGAGCTGCCCACGGTCATCGCCATTATGAACGAGTCCTTCACCGACATGCAGTCGGTGGGGGACGTGGAGTTCACCCCCGACAACCTGCCCTTCCTCCACTCCCTCCAGGAGTCGGGGGAGGTGATTTGGGGCACGGCCTACTCCTCGGTGTACGGGGGCAACACCTGCAACAGCGAGTACGAGTTCCTCACCGGGAACACCACGGCCTTCCTGCCCACGGGCAGCAAGCCCTACCAGCAGTACGTGGACAGCGACCAGACCGCCCTGCCCTCCATCTTAAAGAGCTACGGCTACCGCTGCGTGGCGGTGCACCCCGGCAACCGGGACGCCTGGAGCCGTGACACTGCCTATCCCTACCTGGGCTTCGACGAGTTTATCGACGTCTCCGCCTTCGACGTGGACCGCACCCTCACCCACCGCCTCACCAGCGATAGGTCCACCTACGACCAGCTCATCTACGAGTACGAGAACCGGCAGGAGGGAGAGCCCCTGTTCCTCTTCGGGGTGACCATCCAGAACCACGGCGGCTACGAGGACGAGAATTTCCAGACCACCGTGCGGGTGAAGGAGGCCGCCGGGGAGTACCCCCAGACCGAACAGTACCTGAGCCTGACGAAAAAGTCCGACCAGGCCCTGGAGTACCTGCTGGACTACTTCTCCCAGCAGGAGGACCCGGTGGTGGTGCTGTTCTTCGGCGACCACTGGCCCAACCTGGAGGAGGATTTCCTCACCGACCTGCTGGGCACGGATTCCGGCTCTTTGGCGCTGGAGGACATGATGCGGGAGTACCAGGTCCCCTTTGTCATCTGGGCCAACTACCCCCTGGAGGGCCAGGAGATCGAGGCGGTCAGCCTCAACTACTTATCCGGCCTGCTGCTGCGGGCAGCCGGGCTGGAGGGTACGGACTACACCAAGTTTTTAGAGCAGCTCCGGCAGGAGGTGCCGGTGATCACCGCGGTGGGCACCATGGACAAGGACGGCAACCTCTACGCCGTGGGGGAGTCCACCCCCTACGACAGCCTACTGAACGACTACGCCGTGCTGCAGTACAACAACGCTTTTGGGGGCAGCGGGAAGGTCTCCAGCATTTTTACCCGGTGACCCTGCCGGGGGAAAGGAACGGATGGACATGAGACGAGTGGCGGTGCGCCGGGTAAACGAGTGGGACGGCCCCTCCATGCTGAAAATTTATACGCCCTATACCGGCACCCCGGCCGCGCCGGAGGCGTCGCCCCCGGACCTGCAGGACTACGTGCAGCGCATCGACCAGTACACCTACGGCCTGGGCTGGCTGCTGTGCGAGATCGACTACCAGACCGCGGGCTTCTGCCATTTAAGCGAGGACCCCGGCGACCCGGAGGACCTGTTCTCGGTGGAGTTCCGGCTCTACGTGAAGCAGGGGCTGCTGCGCAGGGGGGTGGGCGCCGCCCTGTGGAGCCTGATGCGGGACATGATGGAGATGGGCAACCGCCGGCGGGTGCTGGTGCGGGTCCACCCCGAAAACCAGGAGGCCCTGGGCTTTTTCGCGGCCATGGGCTTCGTCCCCCTGGAGGGGGAGCCCCCCGCCGAGCCGGAGAAGCGCTGGCTGGTGTACCACTTAAAGCCATGGGACCCGGAGGCCCCCAAGCCCACCAAGCCCTACCTGGTGGAGGCGGACGACTACGAGGCCGCAAGGGAGCACGCCGCCACCCTGGTGAACACCCAGGGGCTGTAGCACGCGGTTGACTTTCCCGCGGAATATGCTATAATAGACATAGAAAAAGAGAGCCTGCCGATAAATGGCTGGCCCGGTTTCTAATAACTACTTGAAAAAGTAGCCGTTAACCATGGCGTGGGGCGGCTACTTTTTCGTGTTTTTGATGAGCTCTACCAGCAGAGGTACGACAATAGCCAGTACCATCAGCACGAGGGAGAGAATCTCAAAGTCACTCAAAGTCGTTCCCTCCTTTCCACAGGTGTCCGACGAACGGCTCTATGTACACAGAGGGTCCAGGGTCTCGGCTGCCGCCTCGGTCGGTGCTGTACGCTCCCCACCGGGGAGCAGCACCCTCCGATTGAAGGCCAGCCACCGATCCTTTTATGGCAGACTCCCGAGCGGGTTCCCGCCCAACCATATGGTAGCCGGAAAACCGGCGGGAGACAACAGGCTTCCCCCACCCGGCAGGGCCGCCCGCTTGAAAATATTTTAACAAAATTGGGAACAGGCATTGTCAAAGGCACAGGTTTGTGATACGATATTTATGATTCTGATAAAATGCGGTAGAATGGTGTTTTTTCAGAAATCCGGCTATGCTACGCTCCATTTTTCTCATAATGTTTCTGCGAAAGGAGGTACGAGACTTATGAGCGACCCCGGCATGCTCCAGGTGGTGCTGATGGGCCTGATCACTGTGTTCGTAGGCCTGATCTGTCTGATCATCATCATCGTCATCCTGGGCAAGATCATGAAAGCGGTCACTGGGAACCAGACGGCAGCCCCCGCTGCCCCCGCGCCGGTACCGGCAGCTCCCGCTGCCCCTGCCGCCCCCGCGGCGCCTGCGGCCCAGCCCGGCAATCAGCAGCTGGTGGCGGCCATTGCGGCGGCCATCGCAGAGGACATGGGGGAGGACGTGGACCACATCAAGATCCTGTCCATCCGCCGCGTGTAAGTACAGGAACACGAGATTTTCCATTTTTCTAAGAGAGGAATCGTAATTATGAGAAAGTACAATGTCAATGTAAACGGCACTGCTTACGAAGTCACCGTCGAGGAAGTCAAGGGCGGCGCTGCCCCCGCTCCCGCAGCGGCCCCCGCGCCTGCTGCTCCCGCTCCGGCCCCGGCTCCCGCCCCGGCCCCTGCCGCCGCTCCCGCCCCCGCTGGCGCCGGCGAGCAGATCAGCGCTCCCATGCCCGGCACCATCCTGGACGTGAAGGTCACTGCCGGCCAGGCTGTCAAGTCCGGCGACGTGCTGATGATCCTGGAGGCCATGAAGATGGAGAACGAGATCATGGCTCCCCACGACGGCACCATCACCTCCGTGGCCGTGGCCAAGGGCTCTTCCGTGGAGAGCGGCGCCCTGCTGTGCACCATCGCTTAAGTCCCCCTCTTCTGTTTTTCTAAGCTGATAAAACTTTAAGAGGAGGGAATACCCATGGACGCTATTATCAACTTTCTGGAGCAGACCGGCTTTTACCTGGTACAGGAGAACCCCCTTACCCTGGTGATGCTGGCGGTATCCTGCGTACTGCTGTACCTGGCTATCGTAAAGAAGTTCGAGCCCCTGCTGCTGCTGCCCATCGCCTTTGGCATGCTGCTGACCAACCTGCCCGGCGCCGGCATGTACCATGCCGAGTTCTTCGCCAACGGCGTGGTGGACTGGCAGGCCCTGGGCAACCTGGAGGGCGGCCTCATCGATTACCTGTACCTGGGCGTGAAGCTGGGCATCTACCCCTGCCTGATCTTTGTGGGCGTAGGCGCCATGACCGACTTCGGCCCCCTGATCGCCAACCCCAAGAGCCTGCTGCTGGGCGCCGCTGCCCAGCTGGGCATCTTCATCACCTACTGCGGCGCTGTGCTGCTGGGCTTTACCGGCGCTGAGGCCGGCTCTATCGGCATCATCGGCGGCGCCGACGGCCCCACCGCCATCTTCACCACCAGCCACCTGGCCCCCCACCTTCTTGGGCCCATCGCCGTAGCGGCGTACTCCTACATGGCCCTGGTGCCGGTGATCCAGCCCCCCATCATGCGGGCGCTGACCACCAAGGAAGAGCGGAAGATCCGCATGAAGCAGCTGCGCCCGGTGACCAAGACCGAGAAGATCCTGTTCCCCATCATCGTCACCATTTTCGTGGCTTTCCTGGTGCCCTCTGCCGCCCCCCTCATCGGCTGCCTGATGCTGGGCAACCTGATGCGTGAGACCGGCGTGGTGGACCGCCTGAGCAACACGGTGCAGAACGAGCTGATGAACATCGTCACCATCTTCCTGGGCATCTCGGTAGGCGCTACTGCCACCGCGGAGAACTTCCTGAATGTGCAGACTTTGGAGATCCTGGCCCTGGGCGTCATCGCCTTTGGTTTCGGCACTGCCGGCGGCGTGCTGCTGGCCAAGCTGATGAACCTGTTCAGCAAGGACAAGGTCAATCCCCTCATCGGCTCTGCCGGCGTTTCCGCCGTGCCCATGGCTGCCCGGGTCTCCCAGGTGGTGGGGCAGAAGGACGACCCCGGCAACTTCCTGCTGATGCACGCCATGGGCCCCAACGTGGCCGGCGTTATCGGCTCTGCCGTGGCGGCTGGCGTGCTGCTGGCCCTGTTCGGCGCCTAAGCGTTACATTCCTGTGAGTTTCGCAGAGAAAGGAAACGGTCTAACCAATGGCTAAAAATCCCCTTAAGATTACAGATACCATCCTGCGGGACGCCCACCAGTCCCAGGCGGCCACCCGCATGAAGATCGAGGACATGGTGCCCATCCTGCCCGTGCTGGACAGCATCGGGTACTGGTCCTTGGAGTGCTGGGGCGGCGCCACCTTCGACGTGTGCATGCGCTTTTTGAACGAGGATCCCTGGGAGCGCCTGCGCACCCTGAAGAAGGGCCTGCCCAACACCAAGCTGCAGATGCTGCTGCGCGGCCAGAACATCCTGGGTTACCGCCACTATGCCGACGACGTGGTAGAGGCCTTCTGTAAGAAGTCCATCGAGAACGGCATCGACGTGGTGCGTATCTTCGATGCTTTGAACGATCCCCGGAACATGGAAGCCGCCATGAAGTTCGTCAAAGAGTACGGCGGCATGGTGGAGGCTGCCATCAGCTACACCCAGAGCCCCGTGCACAACGAGGACTACTTCGTAAAGCTGGCCATGAAGCTGGAGAAGATGGGCGCCGACACCATCTGCATTAAGGACATGGCCAACCTGCTGCTGCCCTACGACGCCTACTCCCTGGTGAAGAAGCTGAAGGAAAACGTGGGCGTGCCCATCCATCTGCACACCCATAACACCACCGGCACCGGCGACATGACCAACCTCATGGCCGCCCAGGCCGGCGTGGACATCGTGGACTGCGCCCTGTCCCCCCTGGCCAACGGCACCTCCCAGCCCGCCACCGAGAGCCTGGTGGCCACCCTGCGGGGCACCAGCCGTGACACCGGCCTGGACATGAACAAGCTGGTGGAGGCCGCCGCCCACTTCCGGGGCGTGGCCCAGAAGCTGAACATCGACCCCAAGGTGCTGAAGGTGGACGTGAACACCCTGCTGTACCAGGTGCCCGGCGGCATGCTCTCCAACCTGATCTCTCAGCTGAAGCAGGCCAACGCCGAGGACAAGTACTACGATGTGCTGGAGGAGATCCCCCGGGTGCGGAAGGACTTCGGCTATCCGCCCCTGGTCACCCCCACCAGCCAGATCGTGGGCTCCCAGGCTGTGCTGAACGTGCTGGCCGGCGAGCGCTACAAGATGATCACCAAGGAGTCCAAGGGCCTGCTGCGCGGCGAGTACGGCCAGCTCCCCGGCGAGGTCAACGAGGAGGTCCGCAAGAAGGCCATCGGCAGCGACGAGGTCATCACCTGCCGCCCCGCCGACCTGCTGGAGCCCGAGATGGACAAGCTCCGTGCCGAGTGCAAGGAGAAGGGCCTCGGCCACTGCGAGGAGGACGTGCTCAGCTACGCCCTGTTCCCCCAGGTGGCCCAGAAGTTCCTGGAGTGGCGCGACGGCCCTCACACCGAGGAAGCCCCCGCTGCCGCCCCCAAGGCCGCGGCCAACAACGGCCCCCGCACCCTCATCGTCGAGGACCTGACCGGCGGCGCGTTCTAACACAGCATCGCACTGCATTCGGGAGAGCCCTTTGGGCTCTCCCTTTTGCTTTGTAAGAAAACCGTAAGACCGCGCCCCTTGCGTTCGCTGCGCCCGGGTGCTATCATCAGGGCAAAGGAGGGATGCGCCATGTGGTACGAACCGTTTACAGACCGCCTGCCCCGGGAAGGGGGCCTCACCCCCCTGGGGGAGATCGCCGCGGCTTTGGAGCAGGCATATGGCGGGGAGGAGCTGTCCCCCGGCCAGATCCCCGGGTACCGGCACATGCACCTGTGCAACGCCCTGCATACGCCGGAAAACGAGGAGCGCCTCCACCTGCCGGAGGACCAGCTGCATATCCGGGCTGTTCAGCTTCCCCAGGCAGCCGGGTACCGCAGCCGGGAGGCCGGCCGGGAGACGGACCCGGTGTACCTGGCCTACGAGGAGCAGACAGGCTACGTCTACTCCAACAGCAACGCCCTCTTTTTGGAGGTGCAGATCGCCCGGGGCTATACCCGCCGTGACCGGGAGGAACGGACAGAGCGGTACCAGGTATGGCGGAAGGCCCTGGCCCGCCGGGAGGAGGAAGTCACATGAAAAAAAGATTTCGGAGGACGCTGGCCGCCGGGCTGGCCGCGGTCCTGGTGGTGGCCTGCTGCGCCGCCTGCCAGAGGGACGACGCCCTGCCCGCCGCCCTGGGGGTGGACCCAGAGCTGGGCCAGGTGGCGGACCACTGGGATGACCACGGGGGCATGGGCAACGACGGCTCCGCCTATTGGGAGGTGACCTTCTCCCCGGAGGAGGCCGCCGCCCTGGAGCAGGCTCTGCCCGCGGCGGAGGGCTGGCAGCCCCTGCCCCTGAGCGATGAGGCCCGGCGCCTCCTCTACGGCACCGACGGCATGGAGGAGGCCGGCGAGGGGGCCTTCCTCAGCATGAGCCCCTACCTCACCCAACCGGACGGCAGCCCCCTGTTCCCCCAGGTGGAGGAGGGCTACTGGTTCTTCTACGACAAGCAGGCCGGCGCCTACACCGCCGAAGGGGTCAAGGAACGCCCCTCCTGCAACTTTATCGCAGCCCTGTACGACCCCGCCGCCCGGACCCTCTACTGCGGTGAGCTGGACACCTGACCCGCCCCCTCCCTCCGATGGGAGGGGGTTTTCCGTCTGTGTTAGTCACCAATTTAACAAATTCGTCATTGATTCTGCGCGGCTGCTGTGATAAAATAGAAACTGGGCAACAAGTGCCCATTTGTTGGACTATTTTGCCATTGGGCGAAAGGAGATAATCACAATGACCAACAACAAGACCGTGCTGGCTTGGCTCGACGAAATGAAAGAGCTGGTCAACCCCGACAAGGTCGTGTGGATCGACGGCTCTGAGGAGCAGCTGGAAGAGCTGCGCAAAGAGGCCTGCTCCACCGGCGAGATGATCAAGCTCAACGAGGAGAAGCTGCCTGGCTGCTACCTGCACCGCACCGCCGTCAACGACGTGGCCCGTGTGGAAGGCCGCACCTTCATCTGCTCCCGCAAGGAAGAGGACGCCGGCCCCACCAACCACTGGATGGACCCCGAGAAGGCCTATAAGATGCTGTTCGACATCGCGCGGGGCAGCTACAAGGGCCGTACCATGTATATCATCCCCTACTCCATGGGCCCCGTAGGCTCCCCCCTGGCCAAGATCGGCCTGGAGGTCACCGACTCCATCTACGTGGTGCTGAACATGGCCATTATGACCCGTGTGGGCCAGGCTGTGCTGGACGTGCTGGGCGACAGCACCGACTGGGTGAAGGGCCTGCACTGCAAGTGCCAGATCGACGAGGAGAAGCGGTACATCTGCCACTTCCCCGAGGACAACTATATCATCAGCGTGAACTCCGGTTACGGCGGCAACGTGCTGCTGGGCAAGAAGTGCTTCGCCCTGCGCATCGCCTCCTACCAGGGCAAGAACGAGGGCTGGATGGCCGAGCACATGCTCATCCTGGGCATTGAGAATCCCCAGGGCGAGGTGAAGTACGTCTCCGCCGCCTTCCCCTCCGCCTGCGGCAAGACCAACCTGGCCATGCTCATCCCGCCCGAGGGCTACCGCAGCAAGGGCTATAAGGTCTGGACTGTGGGCGACGACATCGCCTGGATGCGCCAGGGCCCCGATGGCCGCCTGTACGCCATCAACCCCGAGAACGGCTTCTTCGGGGTGGCCCCCGGCACCAACATGAAGTCCAACCCCAACGCCCTGATCTCCACCCAGAAGGGCACCATCTTCACCAACGTGGCCCACAACCTGGACGACAACACCGTGTGGTGGGAAGGCCTGGACAAGAACCCGCCTGAGAATGCCCTGGATTGGACCGGCGAGCCCTGGAACGGCAAGACTTCCGACAAGAAGGGCGCCCATCCCAACAGCCGCTTTACCGCCCCTGCCAAGAACTGCCCCTGCATCAGCGCCGAGTTTGACAAGGGCGAGGGCGTTCCGATCTCCGCCATCATC
The DNA here is from genome assembly GCA_019112625.1 of Candidatus Acutalibacter stercorigallinarum. Taxonomy (GTDB): domain Bacteria; phylum Bacillota; class Clostridia; order Oscillospirales; family Acutalibacteraceae; genus Acutalibacter; species Acutalibacter stercorigallinarum. The sequence continues at coordinate 13,737 of DXIW01000033.1, forward strand.
TTCGGCGGCCGCCGGGCCCAGACCACTCCCCTGGTGTACCAGTCCCGCGACTGGAACAACGGCGTGTTCGTAGGCTCCATCATGGCCTCTGAGACCACCGCCGCCGCCACCGGCGCCGTAGGCGTGGTCCGCCGTGACCCCATGGCCATGCTGCCCTTCTGCGGCTACCACATGGGCGACTACTTTAAGCACTGGTTCGAGATGGGCGAGAAGCTGGGCGAGAACGCGCCCAAGATCTTCAACGTCAACTGGTTCCGTCTGGACAGCGAAGGCCACTTCCTGTGGCCCGGCTTCGGCGACAACTTCCGTGTCCTGGAGTGGATCATCAAGCGCTGCGAGGGCGAGGTAGACGCCAAGGAGACCGCCATCGGCTATGTGCCCTACGCCGAGGACATCAACCTGGAGGGCATCCAGGACTTTGACATCGAGACCCTGAAGTCTATCCTGGAAGTGGACAAGGCTGCTTGGGCCAAGGAGGCCGAAGGCATCGAGGAGTTCTACAAGCAGTTTGGGGACAAGCTGCCTGAGGAGCTGAAGAACCAGCTGGCCACCCTGAAGAAGAATTGCGCTGAGTAAGCACACCCCCTCTAATTTCAACCTCTCATAAAAAAGCGGCAGTCAGGAAATTCCTGGCTGCCGTTTTTGCGTCGGCGGTTGGCCGCGCCTGGGTGGAGCCCACCCCCTGGTCTCAGCTGCCGCTTCGGTCGGTTCGCGGCAGAGCGCCACCGGCGCTCGCTCACCCCCTCCCGTAAGGGGACAAAAGCTATAATCTGTGCCCTTGCAGTACGGGAGGGGGAGAAAGTTATATAGTTTTATTCCAAAGGGGGAGACTTGTGTCTCCCCCTTTGGGAACCCCCACATTTTGCAGCATTCTACCTCGAAAACGGCCATCTGGCGTAAGGGTCCAAGGGACCAAGACCCTTGAAAATCCCCTTAAAAAGTAAATCCCCTTCTCGCGCCTGTAGGTTAGATACACCACCTATGGATAGGCGGGGGCGCCCATGTGGTAGGTGAGGACTTTGTTCCCGTACTCCCGCGGGCTGTTGATGAGGCGGCTGAGGCTCATATACAAACCAGGGGAGAGGCCCCTTGCGGGCCTCTCCCCTGGTTTGCTTAAAAGTTTTCGCCGGCCTTTTTCAAAAGGCCGTGGGGGTCTGGGGGTGAAACCCCCAGGGTCTTACAGCACCTTGGAGAGGAACTCCTTCAGGCGGGGGTTCTGGGGGTTGGTGAAGAACTCCTCGGGGGCGTTCTGCTCGGCGATCTGCCCCTGGTCCATAAACAGGACCCGGGTGGCCACGGAGCGGGCGAAGCCCATCTCGTGGGTGACCACCACCATGGTCATGCCCTCCTCCGCCAGCTCCCGCATAATCTCCAGCACCTCGCCCACCATCTCCGGGTCCAGGGCAGAGGTGGGCTCGTCGAAGAGCATCACGTCGGGGTTCATGGCCAGGGCCCGGGCGATGGCGATGCGCTGCTGCTGGCCGCCGGAGAGCTGCTTGGGATAGGCGTCGATCTTGTCCGGCAGGCCCACCCGCTCCAAAAGTTCCACGGCTTTCTGGTCGGCCTCCTCCTTGGTCATCAGCTTCAGCTTGACCGGGGCCAGGGTGATGTTCTGCCGCACGGTCATGTGGGGGAACAGGTTGAACTGCTGGAACACCATGCCCATGCGGGCCCGCAGCTTGTTGATGTCGTTCTTCGGGTCGGTGATGTCCACGCCCTCGAAGGTGATGGTGCCGGAGGTGGGTTCTTCCAGCAGGTTGAGGCACCGGAGGAAGGTGGACTTGCCCGAGCCGGAGGGCCCGATGATGGCCACCTTCTCGCCCTTTTCGATGTGCTCGTTGATGCCCTTCAGGACCTGATGGCCCTCAAAGGATTTTTCCAGGTTTTTAACGTCGATCACTTGCGCGCAGCCTCCTTTCCAGAATCCCCTGGAGCCAGGTGAAGATCAGCACCAGGATGAGGTACATCAACGCGGTGATGAGCAGGGGGAACATGTAGTCGTAGGTCTTGGCGCCAATGGCCTTGGCGAAGTAGAGGACCTCTTTCCCCGCGATGGCGGAGATGAGGGAGGTGTCTTTCAGCAGGGTGATGAACTCGTTGCCCAGGGCGGGGAGGATGGCCTTAAAGGCCTGGGGGATCACGATATAGGTCATGGTGGGGAGGTACCCCAGCCCCAGGGAGCGCCCGGCCTCCATCTGGCCGGGGTCCAGGCTCATCAGGCCGCCGCGGATGATCTCCGCCACGTAGGCGCCGGAGTTGATGCCCAGGGCCAGGGCGCCCACCATGGTGAAATTCCGGCTGTTTTGGAACACCACAAAGGCCATAATCAGCAGCTGCACCAGCATAGGTGTGCCCCGGATGACGGTGACATACACCTTGCAGATGATGTTGAGCACCGCTAAAATGGGGTTGTGGTGGCCTTTTCGCTGTTGGTCGTGGCCTGTGCGGACAACGGCTACCAGCACGCCCAGCACCACGCCAATCAGCAAGGCGATGATTGTGACAAGAATGGTAACGCCCAGGCCCTCAAAGTACTGCATCCACCGGCCTTCATAGAACCAGGCCCGGTAGAATTTCATATAAACGTCCTGCCACAGGTTGGGGTCTTCCAGGGCCTGGTACGTTTCGTACAGTTGGGTAAGATTCATCTGCATACTCCTCTCTCTCAAATCCCACCATAGCCAAAAAAGAGCGGCGCAGGGGCCGCTCCTTTTCGCTTCGGCTTGTATGGCTTATTCGGCAGTGATGTACTTGTCCAGGATCTCCTGCACGGTGCCGTCCTCAATCATCTCCACCAGAGCATTGTTGATGGCGTTGAGCAGGGCCTCGTTGCCCTCGTCCACAGCAGCGCAGTACTGCTCTTCTTTCCAGTTGCCGGGCAGGATAGTCAGCCCCTCGTTGGCAGCCACAAACTCCTTGGCAGGAGCCTCGTCGATGATGACCGCGTCGATCTGGCCGTTGAGCAGGGCCTGCACAGCCAGGGCGCCGCTGTCATAGCCGTTCACATGGTCCTCGCCGTAGCCGCCGTTCTCGGGGGTGTCGGAGGCGTAGATGTAGCCGGTGGTGCCACGCTGGGTGCCGATCATCTTCTCGCCCAGGTTGTCCAGGGTCACGTCAGAGCCCTCTTTCACAATGACCACCTGCACGCCGGTGGCGTAGCTGTCGGTGAAGTCCAGGATCTCGTCCCGCTCCTCGGAGTAGGACAGGCCGGCCAGCACCACGTCGGAGGAGCCGTTCTGCACGGCCACCAGGGCGGAGTCGAAGTCCATGTCGTCGATCTGCAGCTCCAGGCCCAGCTTGTCGGCGATGGCGGAGGCGATCTCCACGTCGATGCCCTCGAAGCCGGTGCCGTTGAAGCCCTCGCCGTCAGAGACCAGCTCGTAGGGAGGGAACTGGGCGTTGGTGGACATGATGAGCTTGCCTTCCTCGACGGTCTCGAACTCGCCGTAGTCGCCGGCGGCGGTCTCGGAGGTGGAAGCCTCGCTGCTCACTTCGGAGGCGGCCTCGCTGCTCACCTCGGAGCTGGCTTCGCTGGAAGCCTCGGAAGAGACTTCGCTGCTTACAGCAGAGCCGGTCTCGCTGGAGGCGGAGCTGGTGGTGTCGCTGCCGCAGGCGCACAGGGCCACGGTGAGCACCAGCAGGGCCGCCAGAAGAAGAGAAATCTTTTTCATGATGGGTTTACCTCGCTTTAACAAAATGTTTTCGTCGGACTTGCAAGGTATATTATACAACATATCTTGCAGTTTGCAAGGGGTAATATCCCGAAAGATAGAAATTTTATGCAGAGAGATTTGTATAAAAATTCACAACGGGACGCCGGGACGGCTCCCTCCGCCTTGACAACGGCCCGCCGGGGAGTTAAACTTAACGCAACCTGAAACAGGAGGGGAGCCTATGGCGTACACCATTTCCCAAATGGCCCAGCGGTTCGGGGTGGAGCCCCACACCCTGCGCTTTTACGAAAAAGAGGGCATCATCCAGCCGGAGCGCACCCCCAGCGGCATCCGGTCCTACACCGAGGAGAACGTGGCCCAGCTGGAGATGGCCATGTGCCTGAAGAGCACGGGCATGCCCCTGCGGGAGATCAAGAAGTATTTCGACCTGGTGGAGCAGGGGGATGAGACTTTGGACCAACGGCTGGAGATTTTCACCTCTCACCGGGAGCACGTGCTGGCAGAGATCGAGACGCTGCAGAAGTACCTGTGCAAGATCGAGTATAAGATCCAGTGGTACCAGGGCTTCGTGGCCGACAAGAAAAAGCAGGCGGGGTGAGGGGCTGGACAAGGCAAGCAAAAAGGAGAGAGGCAGCGCCTCTCTCCTTTTTGTCTGTGCAAACAAGGGGGAGCTTGGCTTTTCACCGTTTCAAACAAAACTCTCCCGTTGCCCTCCGCGAGGAGGGCAACCCTGTGTCCTGATGTGTGGTGCCAGCAACTACGCGTTTCTACCCACGCCTTCCCAGGGGAGGGCGGCCTGGGCGGAGACAGTGACGAACACGCTCAAGTAATTTCTATCCACGCCCTCAGCGGAGAGGGCGAATCCCAACAGAAAAAATTTTCCCCATCCAGGAGCCAAAATCGCCCAGGGGGACAGGCACTGTACCATGGTCATGCGACCTCCTCTGATTGGCCTGCTTTCGCCAGTTTGCCGGAGGTGCGGACGAACGCGAGAATTTCCTGGTCGGGCAGCAGGTTGAGAAATAGGAGCAGCGTGATGGCCGACGGTCTGTGAACGCCCCGCTCCAGCTTTTGATAATTGCGGACGTTGACGCGCAGTTTTTCTGCCAGCCTTTCTTGGGAGAAGCTCGTTTTCGCACGGAATTCCCGGACACGGACGACCCAAAAGTCGAGAAACAAGTCCTCAGACTTTCGCGAGCGCAAGACCTCCTACAAAACCATACAACACTTTTTGCTTACAGGAAAATCTTACCAGTTACAGTACCGTTCTACCACGCCCTATGGGACGTGCTTTGTCGGTTTTTGCCTATGCACCTATACTTTTATTATACCATAGAAAAAGAGCGACCGCAACGGTTGCTCTATAACAGATGATTTTGTGATTTAGGATGGATGGCCACGAGCCAAGTCTCACTTACATTCGACTTGCTCGGCCGAGTTTCGCTGGTGCGAAACTCGCACAAGGTAAAAGCGCGTGCCGCTAGGTAAAAGAAAAAGCTGCGCCTGGGTTTCACGCTCCCAGTTTTGAAAAATGGACGTTGGCAACAGGCAAGGGGTGGGCAGAAGGGGGAAAAATCGCCGGGGGAACGAGGGGCGGGTCTCAGGGAGGGGAAATCACAGTCGAATACTTCCCTGGCAAGCAGAAAAAATCCCCACAGCTTTTTGTGGGGATTTTGTGGTTGGGCAGGCCGCGTCGCGGGGCCCTATTTTTTTCTCCACTTCAGCAGCAGCGCGGAGTTGGCGATGACCAGCACGCTGCCGGCGTTATGGACCAGGGCCCCCACCACCGGGTTCAGGATGCCCGTCGTGGCCAGGAGGATGGCTAAAAAGTTCAGGCCCATGGAGAAGCTCATGTTCACCTTGATGGTGGTCATCATCCGCCGGGACAGGGCGATAAGGTGGGGCAGCTCCTTCACCTCGTCGTCCACCAGGGCGATGTCCGCGGCGTCTACGGCGATGTCGCTGCCCACGCCCCCCATGGCGATGCCCACCTCCGCCTTTTTCAGGGCCGGGGCGTCGTTGATGCCGTCGCCCATCATGCACACCAGCTCCCCGGCGTCCTGGTACCCGCCGATGGCCGTGAGCTTATCCTCGGGCAGGCAGTTGGCCCGCACCTCCCCGATGCCCAGCCGGCCGGCGATGGCTTTGGCGGCGTTCTCGTGGTCCCCGGTGAGGAGCACAGGCCTTACCCCCAGCCCGGTGAGCTGGGCCACCATGGCGGCGCTCTCCTCCCGCAGGGTGTCCGAGAGGGCGATGGTCCCGGCAAATTTTCCGTCCACCGCCACATAGGTGAGGGTGCAGCCCTCCTCCCGGTGGCGCTGCGCCTCGGGGGTCTCCGCAAGGGGGATGCCGTGCTCCGCCAGGAGCTGGGGGTTCCCCGCCAGCAGGGCGCGGCCCTCCACCTGGGCGGTCACCCCCCGGCCGGGGAGCATGGCGAAGCCGGCGGGCTGGGGCAGGGGCTGTCCGTGCTCCTTTCCCCAGCACCGGGGGATGGCCTTGCCCAGGGGGTGCTCGGAGAGCTGTTCCGCCCCGGCGGCCAGGCGGTACACCGTCTCCCGGTCAAAGGGGGAGGCGGCCTCTACGGCCACCACCTCCGGGGTACCGTAGGTGAGAGTGCCGGTCTTGTCGAAGGCCACCCGCTTTACCCGGGAGAGGCGCTCCAGGGCGTCCCCCTCCCGCACCAGAAAGCCGTGCTTGGTGGCGTTGCCAATGGCCGCCATAATGGCCGTGGGGGTGGCCAGTACCAGGGCGCAGGGGCAGAACACCACCAAAATCGTCACCGCCCGGATGATCTCCCCGGTGATGAGCCAAGTGAGGGCTGCGGCACTTAAGGCGATGACCACGATCCAGGTGGCCCACCGGTCCGCCAGACCCACGATCTTGGCCTTACCCGCGTCGGCGCTCTGTACCAGGCAGATCATCCGCTGGATGGAGCTGTCCTCCCCCACCTTGGAGGCCCGCATCTCGAAGGCGCCAAACTGGTTGACCGTGCCGCTGGAGACCTCATCCCCCGGGGCCTTGTCCACCGGCAGGGATTCGCCGGTCATCACCGCCTGGTCGATGGAGGTCTGGCCGGCGGTGATCACCCCGTCCACGGGGACGGTCTCCCCGGGCAGCACCCGGAGGACATCCCCCACCCGCACCTGTTCCGCGGGGAGGACCGTCTCCCGGCCGTCTTGGAGCACACGGGCGGTCTGGGGCGTGAGGTGTACCAGCTTTTCGATGCCCGCCCGGGCCCGGGCCACGGTGATCTCCTCCAGCAGCGCCCCCAGCTGCATGATAAAGGCCACCTCGCCGGCGGCGAAGTCCTCCCCGATGGCCACCGAGGCGATGAGGGCCAGGCTCACCAGCACGTCGGCTTTGATGTCGAAGGCGGTGATAAGGCCGATGATTGCCTCTAAAATAATGGGCACGCCGCAGAGGAGGATGGCCACCCAGGCCATGTCGAAGGGGAAGGGCCGCACGCCAAACAGGCTGAGTAGCACCGCGACGCCGGAGAGGACCAGCAGCGTCACGTCCTTTTTGATGCCCCCCAGCTCCAGCAGATGTTCCAGTTTTTCCATGAGAGCTTTCACGTTCGCCACTCCTTTTACCATACGGGGTATAGGTATAGTATACCCCCATGGGTATTACTTGTCAAGAAAAAAGCAGCCCCCAAAGGCTGCTTTCTCATCCCATATTGGAGAAGCGCTCTACCGCCTTGGTAAAGCTCTCAATGGTCTTGTCCGCGTCCCCGTGCTGGATGCCGTCCCGCACGCAGTGCTTGATGTGCCCCTCCAGCACCACCTTGCCGCAGCCGTGGAGGGCTGATTTCGCCGCGTTGATTTGGGCCAGGATGTCTTCGCAGGGGATGTCCTCGTCGATCATCCGGTCGATGGCCTGGACCTGGCCGATAATCTTTTTCAGCCTGCGGTGCAGGTTTTCCCCGTCCATACACTGTCTCACGTGATCGCCTCCTACCCATAGGGGTATACGTCCATTATAGCCGGGCGAGGGGCTGTTGTCAATCGCCGGCGGCGGTCCCCGCCCCAACAAAAAAGGGAAAAGCCCTGGTCTCCCAAGGCTTCTCCCCTCTTTCTGGCAAGCTGCTTTCAACGGAAAATCAGACCAGGGCTTTCCCCAGGGCCTGGCAGGCGGAAAGGGCGTCCTCATCTGGGGCCTCGTTGCAGATCACCGGTTCACAGGCCAGCTCTGCCCCATCGCCCCGGCAGGTCTCCTCCCAGGTGCGCATCCACTCCCCGTCGCCCCAGCCGTAAGAGCCGAACAGGGCGATCTTCTTTCCTTTCAGCTTGGGCTCGCAGCCTTCGAACATGGGGGCGAACTCGCTCTCCTCCAGCTCTTCGCTGCCCATAGAGGGGCAGCCAAAGGCGATGGCGTCGAAGCTGTCCACCAGCGAGGGGTCGAACTCGGCGGCGGTGAGCAGGGCGGCTTCCCCGCCGGCCCCGGTGATTCCCTCCGCCACGGCACCGGCCATGGCTTCGGTGTTTCCCGTCCCGCTCCAATAGACCACAGCGATCTTGCTCATATCGTTTCCAACCTTTCTGTATGTAGATTATCCGGCTACGGTGAGCCGTTCCACCGGCGTGCCCTTGGCGTGCCGGGCCGTGTACACAGCCGTGCACTTCTTGTAGGAGGCGAAGAGCTTCTGGGCCTTCTCCGCATCCCCATAGACTTTCCAGCACCCCACGCACCGGAAGCCCTTGGCACGGCACTCCATAAAGCCCTGCACGTCCTCGGGGGGATACCCCAGGAACAGGCCCACTTCGTGGGGGAACCCCTCTCCCTGGGCCATGCGGCAGCGCAGCTGGCACAGGCACCGGGCAGGGGAGCCGGGGGCGTACCCGCAGCGGCCCAGCAGGTCCGCGGCGGCCCGATGACCCAGATCCCCCCGCAGGCGGCTGGGCCGGTAGACGTAGATCAGCGCCCGGCTGTTTTCGTACCGCAGGGGCAAAAAGCACACGCCTTTCCCGGCCAGCCGCTGGTTCCACCGCCGCAGGTCCTTCCGCAGGGCGCGGGCGCTGGGATACCAGGCGCCAAACATGCTGCCGGTCTTGAGCCCCGCCAGAGTGGGGGCGCAGTGGCGCACCACCTGTTCTTCCGACATGGGGTTCCCTCCTTTCGTTTAGTTAGTTTTAGCTAACCACGCCTTTGAAAGAATCGGCAGCCCAACAGGGGGATTGCAGACCGCCGTTTCTTTCGTCGGTTAGTTATAGCTAACTACATGCTTAGTATAACGGGCTTACCCGCTTTTGTCAAGAAGTTTTTGCAAGCAAAAAGTCCGAGTTGGGGGGCGGCGTCCATGGACAGGGGAGAGCTTGCGCTTCTACACCGTTTTTGAAAGAACCTCGCGCTCTCGTGCTGCTGCCTGCTGCCCTCCGCCGTCCCCGGCCGCCGCAACTGCAGGAGTTTCAGGAAAGTGTCCGAAAAGAATATCCCCGTGCCGGCGTATCCCGCCGCTACGAATATGGCGCAGGGGTTTCCATCCGGGCCAGCAATACGGTGGTAGATGAGGAGTTTGCCTATACGGTCCTCGGCATCTTGCAGCCTATCGTGCGTGATGAGGGGTTCATTCAGGATCTGTTTGCTCTCTTTGAAGAGGAAGCCAGCGGGGACCACAACTGGGAGCTGGGCCAGCGCCCGGACATCCAGCTGCGCATCGAAGTGGGGGGCAGCTCTGTCTATCAATTCAGCGCACGGGCCACCAAAGAGGGGTACAACTCCGGGTACGACCCCGATTCCTACACCTGGGACGGCTACGCCACCTGGTATGGGACAAAGTTTGTGGACCATGTGCCCCATGAGATCACCCCAGAGGAAATTGAAAAAGCCATAGCGGCCTACTCGTAGCGCCGTGGACAGGAAAAAGGAGGTCATCCTATGAAAAAGCTCGCCTTGCTGCTGGCCGTCTGCCTCATCACCTGGAGCCTGGCCGGCTGCCAGACCTAGCCCACCCCGTCCTCGGGGGAGGCCAGCGCTTCCGCCGGTTCCGTCAGCTCTGGGGGCCAGCCGGAATCTTCCCTCCCCGAGAGCGACCCGGTGGTCGTCTGCGTCAACTACGACTTTGAGCAGGACATGGAGGAGCTGCTGGACTACCTCTCCGCCATCGGCGTGGAGACAGAGTACGAGCTGCTGGTCCTCCCCTCCCGCACCGAGGACCGGGAGGCGGAGCTGACCCGCCTGCGCACGGAGATCATGGCCGGGGGCGGGCCGGACGCCTTTGTGCTGGGCGCCGTGCTCCCGGGCACCATGATGGACGAGGGGAAGTCCCAGGAGCCCCTGTTCCCCAATGTGGAGAAGAGTATGTACTCCCACCTGTTTTTGGATTTGGAGGACATGGCCCAGAACAGCGAGATCGTGGATTTGGAGAGCTGCAACCAGGTGGTGATGGACGTGGGCGTCACCAGCCAGGGACGGTTCCTGCTGCCCCTCACCTATACCTTCTCCGCCCTCCTGTTCGACCGCTCCGCCTTAAACGACCCGGACTACACCTTCTCCACTCTGGAGGAGCTGCTCCAAAGCGGCGAGGAGGCCCTGAAGGGCGTTATGGCCTGGAACACCCTGGGGCTGTTCCCCGACTGCCTGGGCCTCCTGGCGGACTATGAGGGCCAGAACCTGCTGGTCACCCAGGAGAGTTTGCAGGCCGCCGTGGAGCAGGCCGACGCCCTCGTGGCCCTGCAGGATGAGGCCTACGACACGCGGGAACTGGCGTACGCGGGCCTCGGCATACCCGTCAGCTGGAACACGTTGTCGGGGCTGCAGCGGGAGGAGACCGCCTACGCCGTGTTCCCTGTTTCCGACCAGGAGGGGGGCGTCATCGCGGCGGTGACCACCTACGCCGCCATCAACCGGAACACGGAACACCCCCAGGAGGCTTTCGCCCTCATCGAGCAGCTGTTCCGGGAGGAACTGGCCACCCAGTCCAGTCTGGAAGTGGACGGGTACCACCACTGTTCCTCTTTCAGTTACGGGACCAACTCTGGATTTTTTTACTCTCTCCCCGTAAAGGACCAGCTGGCGCTGGACTACTTCGCGCCCAACCTGCAGCCGGACACCATGGCCTCTCTGCGGGCGGCCATGGAGCGCATGGACAGCGCCAAGGTCTACTCCGACTTCGACCAGACCGTCTACCAGATGCACGACACCTGGCACTGGTACTACGGCAACCCGGAGGAGCCCCTGGAAGACCTGGTGGAGCGGACCATCTCCTCCATGGAGATGGCCCTGGCGGAGTGAGCCTATGAAACGCGCGTGGAAGGGCTACGCCTTGATTACCCCCATGCTGGCGGGGTTCCTGTTGTTTTACGTGGTGCCCTTCGGTCAGGTGATGTGGGACTCCCTGTCCCAGGGCACGGGGAAAAGCCAGCTGTTCGTGGGCTTTTATAACTACCAGCGGATGTTCCAGAACAAGATGTTCCTCACCGCCTTTGGGAACACCCTGAAGTTTTTGGGGCTGGGCCTGCCCTTGGTTTTGCTGCTGGCCTACGGCCTGGCCCTGTTCCTCAAAAGCCGGGCCCGGCGCTCCCCGGTGCTGCGGGGGGTGTTTCTGCTGCCCTACGTGATGCCCGTGGCGGGCACGGTGCTCCTCATCGACCTGCTGTTTTCAGAGCGGGGGCTTATCAACCGGCTGCTTCTGGCCCTGGGGCTGCCTTTGGCGGACTGGCTCCAGTCCCCGGCGGCCTTCTGGGTGATGCTCCTCCTCTACCTGTGGAAGAGCGCCGGCTACGCCGTGGTGCTGCTGCTCTCGGGGCTGTTGACCATCCCCCCGGAGCACTACCAGGTGGCCCAGGTGGAGGGGGCCTCGGCGGCGCAGGCCTTCCGGTTCGTCACCATGCCCCAGATGTGGTACGCCCTGTTTTTGGCGCTGGTGTTCTCCCTCATCAACGCCTTCCAATGCTTCCGGGAGATGTTCCTGGTGGGCGGGGAGCACCCCCATGAATCCGTGTACATGCTCCAGCACTTCCTCAACAACTCCTTCGAGAACCTCAACTACCAACGCCTCAGTGTGGCAAGCGTGCTGCTGTTTCTGGTCATCGCCCTGGGGCTGGGTCTGTGCGCCCTGTGGGTGCTGCGAAAGGAGGCGGCCCGGTCGTGACAAGACGTCGTTCCCCTGTGCTGGGGGTCCTCTCCAGTGTGCTGACGGTGCTGCTGCTCGCCGTGATTCTGGCGCCCTTTTTCCAGGTGCTCCAGGGGGCCCTGTTCCCCCAGGCCGGGGGATTCTCCCTGCTGCCGGTTTACAAGGTGTTTTTCGCCACCCCGGAGTACCTGCTGGTGTTCTGGCGCACCCTCGCCCTGTGTGCCGGGATCGTTGCGGGCCAGGTGCTGCTGTCGGTCCTGGCGGGGCTGGGCTTTGCCAAGTACGACTTTCCCGGGAAGGGGCTGTGGTTCTTCCTGCTGCTGGTGGTGATGGTCCTGCCCCTGCAGGTGACCCTGGTGCCCAACTTCCGCATGCTGGAGGCCCTGAACCTGCTGGACACCCAGTGGGCCCTGGTGCTGCCCGCCCTGTTCGCCCCCCTGGGCACCTTCCTCATGACCCAGAGCTTCCGGGCGGTGCCCGATGAGATCTTAGAGGCCGCCCGGCTGGACGGGGCCTCCACCTGGACGGCCTTGTGGAAGGTTTTGGTGCCCTGCGGCAAAAACGGCCTGAGCTGTGTTGTGGTCCTCACCTTTTTAAGTGCCTGGAACATGGTGGAGCAGCCCATGGCCTACCTGAAGGACGCCGCCCAGCACCCTTTGTCCGTAGCTTTGGCTACCACCGGCGTCCGGGATCAGGGGGTGCAGCTGGCCTGCTGTCTGCTGGCCCTGCTGCCGCCCCTGCTGCTGTTTTTAGGGCTCCATAAGGAGCTGGTCCAGGGCATCGCCCTCCAGGAGGACTGGGCGGGGGAGTCCCGTCACCGGGGATTTTACCGGGCCGCGGCGGTGGCCCTGGTGGTCCTGGTGGAGTGCACCCTTCTCTCCACAGCGGTCTCCCGGGAGATGGCTGTGGAGGTGAAAACAGCCCGCCCCCGCACCGACCCGGCCCAGGGCGTCCACAGCCTGCCCCTGGCCGCCTTCCACCAGGAGGAGGACGGCACCTTCCTCTACCTGCTGGAGGAGAGCGAGGGCCTGCTGGGCGGGGAGAGGCTGCGCCGCACCCCGGCGGACCTCCTGTCCATGGAGGAGGGCCGGGGCTTTACCACGGGCCTGGAGGAACGGGGCTCCTACGTGCTGTACGCCTCCCGCTCCCTGGAGGACGAGGCCCTGGCGGCGGAGATTACCCCCGGCGACCCGGCCCCGGACACCTACCTGCTCTGGGCCCCGGCCGGGGCGGAGCTGCCCCTGGAGGCGCCCTCGGCCCCCGCTGCGGGCGGGACCGTGTACCTGCTGCCCCAGGAGGAGGCCTCCCAGCCCTTCCTGGAGGAGCAGGAGCTGGCAGCCCTGTTCCCCGGCGGAGAGGGGGAAAACTGCCGTCTGTTCAGCTTAAAAGATGGGGAGGCCTTCGCCAGTCAGCTGCCCCTGCTGGGGGCGGCGGGGGTGCTGCTCCTGGTGCCCCTGGCGTGCTGCGTGGGCCTGTGCTTCTCCATTGGAAAACGGGGCAAGGGGAAAGCAAAAGCCCTGTGGTGCCTGCTGCTTGTTGCCAGCCTGGTGGGCCTGTCCCTGCTCCTGCAAAGAGTGGCGATCCCCGCCTCCCTCATGCCGCCGGAGACCATCTTCGACTTAGGGTATTACGGCGAGACGTTCCGGCTGCTGGAAGAGGGGGCGGCGGCATTTTCGGAGGACCCTTTGTGCAGTGAGACGCTCACCCTGCTGCGCCAGCGCGGAAGGGTGGCCCTCCTGATTCTGGCCGGAGGAGGGACGCTGCTCCTGGCGGGAATAGGCGCGGCTGGCCTTGCCGCCAGAAAAGGCCCAGGCAAGAACGGGTGATAGGATAGCGAAAAACTCCCAGGTGCCCTGGCGCCTGGGAGTTTTCAGTGGAGAGAAGGAGCCGGTGTGTACCCTGCCCCACGGGCGAGGGAGAAGCCCACCGGGAAACAGAAAACCCAGCAGCCAAAACGACTGCTGGGTTTCTGGAGCTGCTAACCAGATTTGAACCGGTGACCCAATCTACCCCAAAAACACGTTGTGTTTTCGGGGACCCCCGGGGAAAATAACATGGGGCTTCGCCCCAAACCCCCGCCGCACCTGCGGCGACAGGGCGAGGTCGCCGCAAAACAAAAAACCACAGTAAGCAAACCGCTTACTGTGGTTTCTGGAGCTGCTAACCAGATTTGAACTGGTGACCTCGTCCTTACCAAGGACGCGCTCTACCGACTGAGCCATAGCAGCAGGAACAGTCCTCCGGGCGGAGAACTGTGGCGACCCGGAACGGGCTCGAACCGTCGACCTCTAGCGTGACAGGCTAGCGTTCTAACCAGCTGAACTACCGGGCCATCCCGCGCCCAAATCACCTGAGGCAACTTCGAGCGACGGGAATTATTATACCGCAGCGTCGGCCGGTTGTCAAGGGGTCACGCCCCAGAAAAGTACATTTTTTTATTTTTCCCCTACCATGGCGGCAAATTCTTCCAGGGTGGTTTCGTAGCCCACCCCGTACCGGGGCAGGGCCCGCAGGCTGTCCGGGTCCCCGTAGACCAGGGTGGCGGTCTCCGGGCGGGTGGTGAGGGTCACCTGGATGCCCAGGTCCTTCAAAAGGGATTCGCTCAGCTCATCCCAGGTGCCCACGGGGTAGGAGAGCACGTTCACCGGCTGGCCGGTGGCGGCCTCGATCTCCGAGCGAGCCCGCAGAATGTCCTCTGTCAGGGCGGCCGCGTACTCCTCCTCGGTCTCGTTGGGCAGCTTTACGGCGCTGCGGCGGATCTTGTCCCCGGTCTCGTAGTCCTCCACCTGGTGCATGTCGTAGGTGTGGGTCTGGATGGACACCAGGCCGGAGTCCACCATCTCCTTGGCCTGCTCATAGTTGAAGTGGGGCGTCATGGGGTACTGGGTGTCTTTGTAGTAGTCGGTGACGCCCACGCTCCAGCCGATGACGAAGATGGTGGCTTTCATCTCGTATTTTTGCAGGATGGGGTAGGCTAGCTCGTAGTTGCTCAGGTACCCGTCGTCGAAGGTGATGCACACGGGCTTGCGGGGCAGGGGACGGCCCTCTTCCACATAGTCGATGAGTTCCTGGAAGGAGACGGCGGTGTAGCCCTCCTCCTTCAGAAAGGCCATCTCCTCCTCGAATTGGTCCGCGTTGATGGCGTTGGCCACAGGCTCGTCCTCCTGGTGGAGGTGGTGGTACATGAGGATGGGCACTTGCTCCTCTTTGGGGATCAGGCCCAGGGCCCGGGTGACCTGCCACCGGAAGTCCGGGGACAGGGCGAGGGCGGCCCCCAGCGCCAGGAGCACCGCCAGCACCACGGCTGCCAGGGCGATGAGACGGGTCTTGACTGACGACACAGCGACCCCTCCTTTCCCACCCATGATAGCAGGATTCCCCGGGACTGTCAAGGCGGGCAAGGGAAAGCGGCCCCCCGCAGGGCGCGGGGGGCCGCCGGCTGGAAAGGCGTCAGCGGCCGCAGCAGCGGCTGCCGTCGGGAAGGTCGCCGGCCCGGGGCGGGAAGAACTCCTCGGTGGGGAAGTCGATGCGGCGGAACAGCTCGCAGGGGTTGTCGCTGGAGGCCACGCACTCCTTCTCCGGCACGCAGAAGTCGTAGGCGGGGATGAGCATCTGCACGTTGCGCACCAGCTGGACGATGGTGAACAGGCCGATGGTGGCATACAGGGCGTTGTGGCCCTGGCAGTCCTCGAAGCCGCCGCCGTACCGGGCCGCGATGCTCTCCGGGATGCGGCAGTAGGGCTCGCAGCCGCACTGGGGCCGGTCGCACAGCCGGGCGGAGAGAGCCACCGGCTCCGCCACCTGCACCGTGGCCTTGGGCAGCACCCGGCAGTCCTCCCCGGGGAGGGGGTCCTCCGCGCCGCGGCCCGAGGAGAACAGCTTCACGTTGCCCTCGCTGCCGTAGAGGATCACCTTTTTGTTGAACACCGCCACGCCGTTTACCGGCACCGGGCTGGCGGTGGGCCCGCCAAACAGGTCCACAGCCACGTCGAAGAAGAATGTCATGTCCACCGAGTAGAAGCCCTTGTTGAACGGGATGGGCTGCAGGTCGATGTACACGGTGAGGACGCTCACGTCCCGGATGCGGGCGTTGGTGGCGCTGTCCACCAGGGCCTGCCGGGCCGCGGGGAACAGCACCCGCAGGTCCTCCAGGCAGTCTTTGTCCGAGCAGGAATCGTAAACGCGCATGGCGTCGATGCACACGGCTTCCTTAAAGCAGTCGCGGCTGTCGTACTCCGGCACGCGTTCGTTTTCGGCCATAGGGATCTCCTCCTTTTGGGTTTCTCTTTCCATTGTATGAGGAAGCCCCGGGTTTGTCACAAGAAGCTGTGCCCCGTCCCCGCGGGGCGCCGTTTCGCACCCTGCCGCCTTTTTGGAAAAAGGCGGGCGGAAAACTTTTCGTCGCTGTCAGCCACCGCCAAGAAAAAGATTTTCGGTTCTTTCTTTCAGAAGGAGAGGGTTGCTACGGGCGGCAAGCTGGTTCATTTCTTCTGGCTTCAATCGTTGCCAAGAAAAGTTCTTTGGTTCTTTCTTTCAGAAGGAGAGGGTTGCTACGGGCGGCAAGCTGGTTCATTTCTTCTGGCTTCAACCGTTGCCAAGGAAAAGCTCTTTGGTTCTTTCTTTACAGAAGGAGAAGGTTGCTACGGGCGGCAAGCTGGTTCATTTCTTCTGGTGTCAATCGTTGCCAAGGAAAAGTTCTTTGCTTCTTTCTTTCAAGAAAGAAGAGAGAGCCCGATAGGGCGAAAAGAAGAAAAGGCCGCCCCCTGGACGGCCTTTCTTCTTTTCTATCTATCTTGGTTACTCGGTGCGCAGGGCCACCACGGGGTCTTTTTTGGCGGCGCTGCGGGAGGGGATGATGCCCGAGAACAGGGTGAGCCCCACGCTGATGAGCACCAAAACCACCGCCACCGGAGGCGGCAGGAAGGCGTTGAGGGAGGCGATGCCCGTCACCTGGTGGAGGATGAGGTTGATGGGGATGCACAGCAGGTAGGTGATGAGCACCCCCAGCAGGCCCGAGGTAAAGCCGATGATGACGGTCTCGGCGTTGAACATGCTGGACACGTTGCCCTTGGAGGCGCCGATGGCCCGGAGAATGCCGATCTCCTTGGTGCGCTCCTGGACGGAGATGAGGGTGATGACCCCGATCATAATGGAGGACACGATGAGGGATACCGCCACAAAGGCGATGAGCACATAGGTGATGGCGTTGATGATGGAGGTCACCGAGGACATCATCAGGCCCACGTAGTCGGTGTAGGTGATCTGCTCCAACTCGTCCCTGTCCTGGTTATACCCGGCGATGGCGTCCTCGATGGCCTCTTTGTCCTCGAAGGAGGAGGCGTACAGGCTGATGGAGGCCGGGTCGTCCAGGTCCACGCACCCCAGGGCCAGCAGGTTCTCCTCGTAGGTGGAGTCGGAAAACTCCAGCACCTGGTCGTAGTAGGACGCGCACTGCTCCGTGGTGTAGGACTCCATGGCCAGGTCCAGGGCCGCGGCCAGCTGGGCGTCCGGCTGGCCCGCCAGCTGCTGCTCCACCTGGGCGGCGTACTGGGCCTTGAACTGCTCCTGCACCGCCTGGGCGAAGAGCTCCTCCAGCTCCTCGTCGCTCATGGCGGCGGTGTACTCTGTAATCTCCTCCTGGCTCATGCCCGTCTGCTGGACGATGGCCTGGACCATGGTTTCCTCCATGGCCTCCCGGGTCTGGCCCGCGGAGGCCTGGGCCACGGCGGCGTCCAGCTGCTCCTGGGTGGGCAGGCTCAGGATGCTCCGGTAGGTCTCCGCCTTGCTGGCCTCGTCCAGGCCGGCCACATAGGCCCGGAATTCCTCCGCCTTGTCCTCCTGGGTCAGGTCCCCGGTGCTCTCCTGGAAGGGCAGCCCGGTGAAGATGTCCACCGCGGGGTCGGCCTGCTGGGCCTGGACCGCCGGGGAATCCTCCGCCTGCTGGATGACGTACTCCGTGAGCTGGCTGGTGTAGCCGATGGACCCGGTGAGCATGGTGGTGGAGGCGTCCTCCTTGGGGCGGATGATGCCCGACACCTTTAGGACCGTGCCGTTGTCGTAGAGGTAGCGCAGGCCCGTGTCCGTCTCCCGGAGGTCGGTGTACAGGCCGGTGGCCTCGTCCAGCACATAGCAGTCAGAGCTGAGCACCGCCCGGTACTCCCGGTCACAGATGTCCTCGTAGGACCACTGCCGCTCCTCCACCTCCACGGCGGTCTTGTCCACCGCGGCCTGCATAATGGCGTCGATCTCCTCCTGGGGCTTCAGGCCCAGGGCGTACAGGGCCATGTCGTCCACCTCGTTGTCCTCGTCCAGCACCAGGACGATCTCGTTGTATTCCGTGGGCCAGGAGCCGTACACCACGTCGTACTGGTCCTCCAGCAGGGGGCTCACCAGTTTGCCGTCATCACCGGGGAGCATCTCCTGCCACAGGGTCATGGAGCTGCCCATGGAGAAGGCCCCCATGCCATAGCTCTCCTGCAGGTCGCTCATAGCGGCCATGTCCACGGAGAAGTACTCCAGCAGCAGGTCCTCCATCAGCTTTTCCGAATCGGACTGGAGGATGGCGCCGTCCACGGTCTCGGTGTACACCAGCAGGTCGGTGTCGTAGGTGTACTGCACCCCGCTGACTGCCTGGCCCAGGGTGGTGGCCGGGTCCTCCCGCTGCTCCTCCAGATAGGCCTTGAAGGAGCGCAGGTCGTTCTCCGTCTCCCCGGCGGAGCTCAGGGCGTTCACCAGGTCGTACACCATGGACTTCTGGTACACGGCGCCGTCCCCGTGCTCCCCGGACCGGGCCGCCCCGATGAACTCCTCCATCAGGGAGCCCAGGTCCAGGGTCTGGGCCTGGAGGGTGAGGGGGTAGGAGGAGAGGGTCTCCTCCTGGAGGGCGTCGATGTAGTCGGTGGTGCCCTGGGACACGGCGAAGATCAAAGCGATGCCGATGATGCCGATGCTCCCCGCGAAGGCGGTGAGGGCGGTGCGCCCCTTTTTGGTGAACAGGTTCTTCAGGGAGAGGCCGAAGGAGGTGAACAGGGACATGGAGGGCTTTTTCACCCGCTTGCCCGGCACGGCCTGGGCCCGGTCCGCCTCCCGCTCCCGCTGGGCCTCCTGAGGGGAGAGGGGCGCGGTGTCCCCGGTGACCCTGCCGTCCAGAATGCGGATGATCCGGGTGGAGTACTCCTCCGCCAGCTGGGCGTTGTGGGTGACCATGATGATGAGCCGGTCCTGGGAGATCTCCTTTAAGATCTCCATGACCTGGACGCTGGTCTCGCTGTCCAGGGCGCCGGTGGGCTCGTCCGCCAAGATGATGTCCGGGTCGTTGACCAGGGCCCGGGCGATGGCCACCCGCTGCATCTGGCCGCCGGACATCTGGCTGGGCTTCTTTTTCAGCTGGTTCCCCAGCCCCACCCGCTCCAGGGCCTCCCTGGCCCGCCGGCGGCGTTCTGCCTTGGGCACCCCGGAGAGGGTGAGGGCCAGCTCCACGTTCTGCAGCACGGTCTGGTGGGGGATGAGGTGGTAGCTCTGGAACACGAACCCGATGGAGTGGTTCCGGTAGGCGTCCCAGTCCCGGTCCTTAAAGTCCTTGGTGGAGCGGCCGTTGATGACCAGGTCCCCCGAGGTGTACTGGTCCAGGCCGCCCACGATGTTCAGCAGGGTGGTTTTGCCGCAGCCCGAGGGGCCCAGGATGGACACAAACTCCCGGCTGCGGAATTGGAGGCTGACGCCCTGCAGGGCCTCTACTTTCCCCTCGTCCCCCGAGGGGTAGTCCTTGTGGATGTCTTTCAGTTCCAGCATAACGTGATGACCTTTCTGTGTGATCTGGGCAGGCCCCACGGTGTTTTTGAGGCCTGCCGGGCGGTTTTATGGTTTGCTTTTTGCCTGCTCGTATTCCGGGGCGCTAGAGGTCCTGCCGCTCCGCCAGGGCGGCCACGGTGTTTGCCGCCAGCCGCTGCTGGAAGCGGACGCACTGGGCCAGCTCCTCCTGAGAAAACCCCCGGAACAGCCGCTGCCAGAACCGCTGGTTCAGCCGGTCGATGGCCTGGGCGGCAGGGGCGGCCTGGGGGGTGAGGGACAGGTGGATCTTCCGCCGGTCCTCCCGGTCCTGGCGGCGCTGGAGCAGCCCCTTCTGGATGAGGCTCTCCACCGCGATGGACACGTTCCCCTTGGCCAGCAGCCGGCATTCCGCGATCTCGGCGGCGGTGTCCTTTGTGGGGTTGTCGTGGAGGAAGCCCAGGATGGTGGCCTCCAGGGGCGCCAGCCCGCACCGCTGGCACACCGGTTTTTGCATGGCGCCGTACAGGCGGTTGATCCGCCGCAGGACCTCCAGCATGTTGATCTGTTCCATCGTCTGGCCTCCTTGGATAGATACTGCGCAAAACTGTTCTAGAAAAAACCATTCTTCCAGGAGTGTATTATACACCGCCCGCCCGTCTTGTCAAGACAGCGCCAGCCACTATTTACAGTTTGTTTACGAACGGCGGGCAAAGTAAAAACGCCCCATTTCGGGACGCTGTTCGAGGTTTTCGGCGTTGGGGCACGAGGGGACGTTACGAGTCCATCACCCAGTACATGGGGGAGGGGCACAAGCTCCAGCCCAGGCGGCGGTGGAGGGCGAAAGAGGCCTCGTTCCCCTCCCAAATTTGGGAGAATGGCACCCAGCCCTGGGCTAACACCCAGTTGGCCTGAAAGGCCATGAGCCCGGCGGCGATGCCTCTGCGGCGGTAGGGAGGAAGGACCTCCAGCATGCCCACGCTGCCCTCGGCGTGCATGCCGATAAAGCCCGCCAGCTCCCCGTTGAGAAAGGCCCCGTGCATCACCCCGGCGGCCAGCCGGCGGCGGATATAGTCCGGGTCGGAGAAGGCGTGGTAGTGCTCCACCACCGCGGGGAGGTACTCCTCCCCCAGCCGGCGGATGTCCAGGCCCGGGGGGAGAGGGAAGGGGTCTCTCCCCAGGTAGGCCGCCTGGGTGCAGGGCTGGCACTTCTCCCGGCCGTAGCGCTGGCGCAGGTACTCGCCGGTGGCCTGGTCGTGGGTGGCGGCCAGGCGCATGGTCTCAATACCGGCGCACAGGGCCTGTCCGGCTTCCAGGCTGTCTGCCGCCAGCAGGTACAGCTGGCCGGGGACCTCGTACAGCAGCACCCCGTCCTCCCGGAGGGCCGCGACCTCCGCCTCGCCCCGCTCCAGGGGCTGGAGCATATCCATATAGCGCAAGGGGTCCCGCTTCAGGTAAGCCTTGGCTTGTTCTGTATCGTTCATTCCGCTCTTCCTCTCGCAAAAGGGGAGGGGCAGCGCCCTCCCCGATTCATCCGTTTTCAGTCTCTCAGCAGCAGGGGACGGGCCTGGGCGCCGTCCAGGCCGCCGTACTTCAGGGGCGGGGACACCAGCAGGTACTCCCCTGCCGGGACCTCCTTTAGGGTGCAGGCCTCCAGCAGGGCGATCTCCGCCCCCAGCAGGATGCGGTGCACCTGGACGCCGGTCTCCTCGCTGCCCACGGTGAAGTGCTCCACCCCCAAAAAGCCCAGGCCAAGCTCCGCCATTTTTTCCGCGGCCTGGGGCGTCACCTCAATGTCCCCCTTGATGAGCAGCCGGGTGACGCCCCCGGCCAGGGCCGCCTCCACCCACTGGGGGGAAAGGGGCCCGGCGGCCTCCGCCACCAGGCAGGGGCCCACACATTTCATGAGGTCCAGCTGGTCGATGGTCCGGCCCCCGGGCACAAAATGGCTGGGGGCGTCCATGTGGGTGCCGGTGTGGCTGCCCAGGGTCACCTGGGTGAGGGCGCAGGGGCTGTCCGTCCCGATCTGGGCCAGGGGCACGGCCTGGGGTTCCGGGTCCCCGGGGAACACGGTGGAGGAAAACACTTCCTTGGAAATATCGTAGATCTTCATACACGCCACCTCACAGCTGAGCGATGACAGTTTTCAAAAACTCCTGGGCCTTCCGGGCGGAGTCATTGGCGAAGGTGACAAAGTCCACGGTCTCGCTGTCGTGGGCGTTGTCGGAGATGGTCCGCAGCACGGCGCAGGGCACCTGGTTCACCAGGCAGGCGTGGGCGATGGCCCCCCCTTCCATCTCGCAGGCCATAGCCCCAAACTCCTTTTGCAGCCAGTCGCCCAGCTGGGGATCCGCTACGAACTTGTCTCCCGTAGCCACCACACCCAAGTGGACCCGGCCATACAATCTCTGGGCCTCTTTGGCCAGCAGCTGTGTCAAATCCCGGTCGCAGGGCAGCTGGATCACCAATCCCTCAACGCCGGGCAGGGACATCTGTCCCACGGGGCAGTTGTCCAGGGCGGAGGTATCGAAGTCGTACTCCACGCAGGCGGTGGCAAGAACCACGTCCCCAATATGGACGTTTTCCCCAATGCCTCCCGCCACGCCAAGATTCAGCACCAGTTTGGGGCTGAACAGGTCGATCATGGCCTGGGCGCACAGGGCGGCGTTCACCTTTCCGGGGGAACACTGGGACACCACCACCGGCACCCCAGACAAGGTTCCCGTGGTGAATTCCATGCCGCCCCGGGTATGGGCCTGTTTCTCTTCCATGGCGGAGAGAATGGCGTCCACCTCCACCTTCATAGCGCCGATCATTCCAACCATCTGTTCCACCGCGCAGTCCTCCTTTACAGCTTTTTGCCGGTCTTTTCCGCGATGAATTTCAAAAAGCTCTCCCAATCCCCCAGGGTAAAGCCGTACTGGTCCACCAGGTAGGCGTTTTCCGGGCCGTAGTACAGGTAGAGGTAGTGGCTGTGCCGCCGGACGGCCGTGATCTGGAAGTAGGGGAACACGCTGGCCGACTGGATGCCCGACACCCGGAAGGCCTCGTCGTAGAAAGCCAGGCGGGCTACGTCGGACACGCCCCGGCCGAACACCTTGCGCTGGACCTTCTCGGTGGCCTGGCCCGCGGTGCCGATCTTATAGCCGTAGTAAATGGTGATACCCAGGGCCAGGAGCTTCAGCCACCACTCGGTGTCCAGCAGGAAGGCCATGCCCAGCATGAACAGGCATAGCACCGAGCCCACCAGGAGGGCGGGCAGGTTTTTGACGTAGGCCTGGTAGATGCTGAAGGTGTGGATGGCCTCCTTGGTGCACTCGGTGGAGTTGGCGAAGCGGATGGAGCCCTCGATGGTCTCCCCGTCCCCGTGCTCCTTGTGGAACTGGGACAGCCGTTCGGCCAGCTGGGCCTTGCGGCGCTTGTCCCGCTTGTTGCGCAGGGGGAAGTACACCGTGGGCACCAGGATGGCTGCCGCCAGCAGCACCAGCAGGGACACGGTTACGGCGATGTCCTTGGTGGTGAGGGTGGCCTCGGGCTTCTCCAGCACCTGGGGCACGGTGAAGCTGGCCGCCATATCCGCCAGCAGGTCCTCCTGCTCCTGGGAGATGGGCTCCCCCTGGCGGAACACGTCGAAGTTGACGGCATAGCCGTTGATGATGGTGCCGTACACCAGCTCGTAGGCGATGGTCTCGCCGGTGTCCACCTGGTAGGACACCCGGTAGAACCACAGGTCCCCGCCCGGCTGAGACAGAGAGCCCTCCACCTCTACGGTGCCGGTCTCGTCCTGGGTCAGGTAGTCCAGCACATCCTGGCGGCCCTCCTCGTCCAGGGCGGAGAGGTTATATACCGAGCTGCTGTAGTCCGATTCCTTCTTCATCACCAGAATGCTGGTGTCCCCGTCCTCGGAGAGGAAATTTACCACCGTGCCCATATCCTGGTATTCCTCCAGCTTGGACTCCGGGTCGGCCACCCCTGCCAGGGCCCAGCCGGGGTCGTCCAGGGGGGTGTCCAGGGTAAATTCCCGCATGTTCTCCGGCGCCTGGAAGCTGAAGTCCTCGGTGGACCAGGTCTCCGCCAGGGCGCTGATGGGCGCCAGGGCCAGCAGCAGGGCCGCGGCCAGAGCCGCCGTTCTCTTTTTCCAATCCATTTTCCGATCCAATGGTATCATCCTTTTTGTCGATTTTCCCCCTCCGGCGGGGGTACATGCCAAATCATTATAGCATATTCTCCCGGCCCGCAACAGGGAAAGATATGAACAAAATATTAAAGTTTGGGCTGCCCCAATCTGCCGGGGAAAGCGGGATGGGGCACACGCCCCCGCCCCGCCGCCGCGGCACCCCGTGCCGCGGCGGCCTCCCCTTTCGGGGAGGCGGTCCCGCTTCGCGGGGCCCGGGGCGGGGCCTGCTCTGGGGCGCCACGCAGGGGGCTTCCCGTCCCACCAGGCCCCCTGCCTGTGTGAAGATCTCCCCAACTTTTTGCCGAAACGATTGACGAGAGGGCGGGAATAGCGTAAAATCATACCAAAAGGAATTTAGGGAAAGGAAGGTGGGCACATTGGTGACCGCCGTGATCACCGGGGCCTCCAGCGGCCTTGGGAAAGAGTATATCAACGCCATCATCGCCCAGTACCCCAGCGTAGACGTGTTCTGGCTGGTGGCCCGGCGCAAGGAGCTGTTGAAGGAGATCGCCGGGGAGCACCCGGACAAGACCATCGCCGCCATCTCCCTGGACCTCTCGAAAGAGGAGAGCCTGGAGATGTTCGAGCAGCTGCTGAAGGAGAACGAGCCGGAGATCAAGGTGCTGGTGAACAACGCCGGCTACGGCAAGGCCTGCGATTTCTTCTCCTCCAGCCGCCCCGCCCAGACCGGCATGGTGGACCTGAACTGCCGGGCCCTCACCGCCATTACCCGGCTGTGCCTGCCCTATATGCTGGACGACAGCCTGGTGCTGAACGTGGCCTCCATCGCCGCCTTTGCCCCCACCCCCCGCATGACGGTGTACAGCGCCACCAAGGCCTATGTGCTGGCCTTTTCCAAGGCCCTCCACGAGGAGCTGCGGCCCCGGGGCATCAAGGTGTGCGCCGTGTGCCCCGGCCCCATGGACACGGAATTCTGGGACGTGGCCGGCGTGGGGGAGGGCAAGAGCCGCCTCATCGACAAGCTGCCCAAGGTGAGCCCCACGGCGGTGGCCACAGGTTCCCTGCGGGCCGCCAAGCGGGGCAAGCGCTCCTACACCAACAGCCTGTTCTACAAATTCTACCGGGTGCTGGCCAAGATTTTGCCCCACGGCCTACTCATGGAATTTACCGAGATCTAAAAAGTACCGAACAAAACAGAGAGCCTGCCAAACGGCAGGCTCTCTCATTTTTTATATAGGTTACCCCAGGGCGGCGATAAGGCGGTCCAGCTTCTCCCGGTCCATGGGCGGGGTGTCCGCCAGGGGGAAGGGGACGCCCAGCTGCTGGTACTTCTCCAGGCACAGGTTGTGGAAGGGCAGCCACTCGATCTTCTCCAGGGTGGGCTGGCGCTGGGCCCAGGATTTTACCGCGGCCATGTCCTCCAGGGTGTCGTTGAGGCCCGGCGCCACCACGTGCCGCACCCACAGGGGCACCTGCTTTTCCGCCACCAGGGCGGCGAAGGCCTCGGTCTGCCCCAGGCTCCCCCGGCAGTACTGGCGGTAGCCCTCCTCCGTGGGGAATTTCAGGTCCAGGAGCACCAGGTCGGTGACTTCCAGCAGGGCGGGGGCTTTTCCCAGGTCCCCGGCGCCGGAGGTGTCCAGCGCGGTGTGGACGCCCTCCCGCTTCAGGCGGGCAAACAGCTGGGTTACGAACTCCGCCTGGAGCAAAGGCTCCCCGCCGGAGACGGTGACGCCCCCCTCCGCCCCGAAATAGGGCCGGCACCGGAGAATTTTCTCCACCAGCTCCTCCGTGTCCATGACAGCGCCCCCGGCAGGGTCCCAGGTGTCGGGGTTGTGACAGTAGACGCACCGCAGGGGGCAGCCCTGCAAAAACACCACGTACCGCAGCCCGGGGCCGTCCACCGTGCCCAGGGACTGGAGGGAGTGTACCCAGCCCTCCATCACAGGGACATGTGGAAGGTCCGGGAGATGACCTCCCGCTGCTGCTCCCGGCTGAGCTTGTAGAAATTCACCGCGTAGCCCGACACCCGGATGGTGAGGCTGGGGTACTTCTCCGGGTGGTCGTAGGCGTCCAGCAGGGTCTCCCGGTTGAGGACGTTCACGTTCAGGTGGTGGGCGTCCTGGGCAAAGTAGCCGGTGAGGATGGTCACCAGGTTCTCCACCCGCTGCTCCTCCGTCTTGCCCAGGGTCTGGGGGGTGATGGAGAAGGTGTTGGAGATGCCGTCCCGGCAGTAGCTGTAGGAGAGCTTGGCCACGCTGTTGAGAGAGGCCAGGGCCCCGCTCTTGTCCCGGCCGGACATGGGGTTGGCGCCGGGGGCCAGGGGCTCCCCGTGCTTGCGGCCGTCGGGGGTGTTGCCGGTCTTTTTGCCGTACATCACGTTGGAGGTGATGGTGAGGATAGAGAGGGTGTGGTAGGCCTGGCGGTACAGGCTGTACTGGCACAGGGCGTGGTAGAACTTCTCCGCCTGCTCACAGGCAATCTGGTCCACCCGGTCGTCGTCGTTGCCGAATTTGGGGAAGTCCCCCACCGTCTCAAAATCGGTGACCAGGCCGGTCTCCGGGTCCTTGATGCACCGCACTTTGGCGTATTTTACCGCGGAGAGGGAGTCGGCCATGCAGCTCATGCCCGCGATGCCGAAGGCCATCAGCCGCCGGACGGTGGAGTCGTGGAGGGCCATCTGGCTCTTCTCATAGGAGTACTTGTCGTGCATGTAGTGGATGATGTTCATGGCGTTGACGTAGGTCTTGGCAAGCCAGGGCCGGTAGAAGTCGATGCGCTCCATAAGCTCGTCGTAGTCCAGGTACTCCTTGTCCCACACAGGCATTTTGGGGCCCACCTGGTCTCCCTTCAGCTCGTCGCGGCCGCCGTTGATGGCCAGGAGCACCAGCTTTGCCAGGTTGGCCCGGGCGCCGAAGAACTGCATGTCCTTGCCGATGCGCATGGCGGACACGCAGCAGGCGATGGCGTAGTCGTCTCCGTAGACGGGGCGCATCACGTCGTCGTTCTCGTACTGGAGGGCGTCGGTGTCGCAGGAGACCTTGGCGGCAAAGCGCTTCCAGTGCTCCGGCAGGTGGGCGCTCCACAGCACGGTCAGGTTGGGCTCCGGCGCGGGGCCCAGGTTATAGAGGGTCTGGAGCATGCGGAAGCAGGACTTGGTCACCAGGGGACGGCCGTCCACCCCCATGCCGCCCACGCTCTCGGTGATCCACATGGGGTCGCCGCCGAAGAGCTCGTTGTACTCGGGGGTGCGCAGGTGCCGGGCCATCCGCAGCTTCAGCACAAAGTCGTCGAAGATCTCCTGGGCCTCCTCCTCGGTGAGGACGCCGGCCCGCAGGTCCCGCTCGAAGTAGATGTCCAGGAAGGTGGACACCCGGCCCAGGCTCATAGCCGCGCCGTTCTGCTCCTTGATGGCGGCCAGGTACCCGAAGTACAGCCACTGCACCGCCTCTTTGGCGTTTTTGGCCGGGCCGGAGATGTCGAAGCCGTACATCCCCGCCATCACCTTCATGTCCTCCAGGGCCTGGATCTGGTCGTGGAGCTCCTCCGCCGCCCGGATGGAGGGGGAGCTCATCACGCAGTCCCCCAGGGCGATTTTGTCCGCCTTCTTCTGCTCGATGAGCCGGTCGATGCCGTACAGGGCCACCCGGCGGTAGTCGCCAATGATGCGGCCCCGGCCGTAGGCGTCGGGCAGGCCGGTGATGAGCCCGCAGTGCCGGGCCGCCTTGATCTCCGGGGTGTAGGCGGAGAACACCCCGTCGTTGTGGGTCTTGTGGTATTTGAACTCCTCCTCGATCTTGGGGGAGACCTCATAGCCGTAGGCCTTGCAGGCGGAGCGCACCATGCGCATGCCGCCGAAGGGGTTGCAGGCCCGCTTTAAGGGCTCGTCTGTCTGCAGGCCCACGATGATGTCCTTTTCCCGGTCCAGGTAGCCGGGGCCGAAGCTGGTCAGGGTGATGACGGTCTCGGTGTCCACCTTCAGGGCGCCGCCGCGCTCCCGCTCCTGCACCAGCAGGTCCTCGAATTTCTTCCGCACGTCCCGGGTCCGCTGGGTGGGGCCGCAGAGGAAGCTGCCGTCCCCGGTGTAGGGGGTGTAGTTTTTCTGGATGAACCCCCGGACATCGATCTCGTGCTCCCACAGCCCGCCAACAAAGCCGTTCCATTCCTGGTGTTTCATAAAGCCGCCATCCTTTCCGAAAATACGAAGTGTGAGTGGTGAACGCCTGCCGCCGCGGCGCTGCAAACAAAAAAGGCAGCATCGCGCGGCGACACTGCCCAGACGGTCGGCATCCTCCCGGGGCCATCTGCCCCGGGGCCCCCGCTCCCCGGTGGTCACCCACCTATTCCCGTCAGTCGCGGAGGTCTGTGCTCGTATTGTACCAGAGACTTTGGGAAAAAGCAAGGCCCTTTCTTTGGAAAAAAGAAAAAATCCCCCTTTTTTACACAAGATATAGTTTTCTCTGTAAAATATCACACAATTTCTAGTCCTTTCCGGAAGCGGCCGGACAGCCCCGAGACAAGGGGGGCGCCCCCGCCCCCCAGCCGCCGGGGAGCCGGCTGGGCGAAAAATCCCCCGGAAAGCGCAGGAAGTGGGAAAAAGGCGCTTTGTATCCGGCCCCATCTATGGTATAATATATCAGTTATGACCTTTGGGAAAGGATGAAACCTTTGAAAAAGCTGCTGTGCTATTTGACGGAGTACAAAAAGGAGTGCGTGCTGGGCCCCCTGTTCAAGCTCCTCGAGGCCTCCTTCGAGCTGCTGGTGCCTCTGGTGATGGCCGCCATCATCGACGTGGGCATCCCCCACAAGGACCAGGGCTATGTGGTGCGCATGTGCCTGGTGATGGTGGGCCTAGGGCTGGTGGGCCTGGTGTGCTCCATCACCGCCCAATACTTCGCGGCCAAGGCCTCGGTGGGGTTTGCGGCCAAGCTGCGCCGGGCCCTGTTCGGGCATATCCAGTCCCTGAGCTACACCGAGCTGGACACCGCGGGCACTGCCACCCTCATCACCCGCATGACCAGTGACATCAACCAGGTGCAGAACGGCATGAACCTGGCCCTGCGGCTGCTGCTGCGGTCCCCCTTTGTGGTGTTCGGGGCCATGGTCATGGCCTTTACCATCGACTGGAAGGCGGCGTTGGTGTTCGTGGTGGCCATCCCCCTGCTGGCGGCGGTGGTCTTTGGGGTGATGCTGTGGACCATGCCCCGGTACAAGCAGGTCCAGGCCGGGCTGGACCGGGTGCTCTCCGCCACCCAGGAGAACCTCACCGGCGTGCGGGTGGTGCGGGCCTTCGGCAAGGAGGAGGCCGAGACACAGCGGTTCGAGGGGGAGAACCAGGCCCTCACCCACCTGCAGGTGTTCGTGGGCCGCGTCTCCGCCCTGATGAACCCGGCCACCTATGTGCTCATCAACCTGGCCACCGCGGTGCTCCTCTGGGTAGGGGCCCTGCAGGTGGACACCGGCGTCCTCACCCAGGGCGAGGTAGTGGCCCTCTTAAACTACATGTCCCAGATTTTGGTGGAGCTCATCAAGCTGGCCAACCTGATTCTGAACATCACCAAAGCCCTGGCCTGCGCCAACCGGGTGGCCGGGGTGATGGAGGTAGAGCCCAGCCTCACCGGGCCCGAGGCCGCGAAGGCCAGGGAGGGCGCGGACCGGGGCGTGCGGTTCGCGGGGGTGGGCCTGACCTACCAGGGGGCGGGGGACGCCTCCCTGTCCGGCATCAGCTTTGCCGCTGGGCCGGGGCAGACCGTGGGCGTCATTGGCGGCACGGGCAGCGGCAAGACTTCCCTGGTGAACCTGATCCCCCGGTTTTACGATGCCACCCAGGGCGTGGTGGAGATCGGCGGGGTAGACGTGAAGGACTGGCCCCTGGACAAGCTGCGGGAGAAGATCGGCGTGGTGCCCCAAAAGGCGGTGCTCTTCCAGGGGACCATCCGGGAGAACCTGCAGTGGGGCAAGCCCGGCGCCACGGAGGAGGAGCTGTGGCAGGCCCTGGAGACCGCCCAGGCGGCGGATTTCGTGCGGGAGAAGCCCCGGGGCCTGGACTCCCCGGTGGAGCAGGGGGGCCGGAATTTCTCCGGCGGCCAGCGGCAGCGGCTCACCATCGCCCGGGCCCTGGTGCGCAAGCCTGAGATCCTGATTCTAGACGACAGCGCCAGCGCTTTGGACTTCGCCACCGACGCCCGGCTGCGCAAGGCTATCCAGGAGATGGAGGGCGGGCCCACGGTGTTCATCGTGTCCCAGCGGGCCTCCTCCCTGCGCCATGCCGACGTGATTGTGGTGCTGGACGACGGCGAGGCCGTGGGCGTGGGCACCCACGAACAGCTTTTGGAGAGCTGCCCGGTGTACCAGGAGATTGTGGGCAGCCAATACGACGTGAAGCAGGAGGTGCGGGCATGAGCGGGAAAAAAGGCCAGGGCATGGCGGCTCTGAAGAAAGTGCTGCGCTACATCAAAAAATACCGGTTCCTGGTGGCACTGTCCATCCTGCTGGCCGCGGTGACGGTGGCGGCCACCCTGTACATCCCCATCCTCACCGGCAACGCCGTGGACCTGATCGTGGGCCCCGGCCAGGTGGACTTCGCCGGCATCTTCCGCATTTTGGTGCAGGTGGGGGTCATCATCCTCATCGCCGCCCTGGCCCAGTGGGTGATGAGCCTCTTGAACAACCGAATCACCTACCGGGTGGTGCGGGACATTCGCAACGAGGCCTTCCACAAGCTGCAGGCCCTGCCCCTCAGCTACCTGGACAGCCACCCCACCGGCCAGATCGTCAGCCGCATCATCGCCGACGTGGATCAGTTTGCCGATGGGCTTTTGATGGGCTTTACCCAGCTGTTCACCGGGGTCATTACCATTCTGGGCACCCTGGGCTTCATGCTCAGCGTCAGCGGGCCCATCACCGCGGTGGTGGTGTTCATCACCCCGGTCTCCCTGCTGGTAGCGGCCTTCATCGCCAAGCGGACCTACGCCATGTTCCGGCTCCAGTCCCAGGTGCGGGGGGAACAGACCGGCTTTGTGGAGGAGATGGTGGGCGGCCAGAAGGTGGTGCAGGCCTTCCGCCACGAGGGGGAGGCCATGGAGCGCTTCGACCAGCTCAACGAGGAGCTGCGCAAGTGCAGCCTGCGGGCCATCTTCTTCTCCTCCATCACCAACCCCTCCACCCGGTTCGTCAACTCCCTGGTGTACACCGGGGTGGGCATCGTGGGGGCCCTGCTGGTGATCTCCGGCGGCCTTACCGTGGGGCAGCTGTCCTGCTTCCTCACCTACGCCAACCAGTACACCAAGCCCTTTAACGAGATCTCCGGGGTCATCACCGAGCTGCAGAACGCCCTGGCCTGCGCCGGCCGGGTGTTCGAGCTGATGGAGGCCCAGCCCCAGGCGCCCGACCAGCCGGATGCCCGGGTGCTGGAGGACGCCGCCGGCCACGTGGAGATTCAGGACGTGTCCTTCTCCTACCGGAAGGACCAGCGGCTCATCGAGGATTTCAACCTGGACGTGCGGCCCGGCCAGCGGGTGGCCCTGGTGGGCCCCACCGGCTGCGGCAAGACCACGGTCATCAACCTGCTCATGCGCTTTTACGACGTGAACCAGGGCTCCATCCAGGTGGAGGACACCGACATCCGGCAGATCACCCGGGAAAGCCTGCGGAAAAACTACGGCATGGTGCTCCAGGACACCTGGCTGAAGGCCGGGACCATCCGGGAGAACATCGCCTACGGCAAGCCCCAGGCCACCCTGGAGGAGGTGGTGGAGGCCGCCAAAGCCGCCCACGCCCACAGCTTTATCAAGCGGCTGCCCCAGGGCTACGACACGTTCATCGGGGAGGACGGAGGCGGCATCAGCCAGGGGCAGAAGCAGCTTTTGTGCATCGCCAGGGTGATGCTCTGCCTGCCGCCCATGCTCATTCTGGACGAGGCCACCTCCTCCATCGACACCCGCACCGAGGTGCGCATCCAAAAGGCGTTCCAGCGGATGATGGAGGGCCGCACCAGCTTTATCGTGGCCCACCGGCTCAGTACCATCCGGGACGCCGACGTGATTTTGGTGATGAAGGACGGCCATATCATCGAGCAGGGCGACCACCAGGGCCTTCTGGCAAAAGGCGGCTTCTACGCCGAGTTATATAACAGCCAGTTTGACCACAACTGACAGCCGCGATGTTTGGTGGTTTTGGCGCGCCCTTTCGCCAAAATAGAGGTGTTTCGCACCTCTAAGCCAAACTCGCCGGAGTTGCCGCAAGGCAACCCCAGCGACCGCGGATGACTCCGCAGGACAGGAAAATCCCTCCGCCAGGGGCGCTCCGGGATTTTATGGGCAGAACTTGCGGGTCCCATAAACAGGGAACATGCCCACCGCACACGGACCGCAATAGAAGCCAGAAGCAAAATAACGCCCGGCTTTCCTGGCCGGGCAAAAGCGGAGATCTTTCCCCTGCGCGGGAATTGTGATTTTGGCCCGCGGCGGGACTGGACAGGAAAAACGGCTCCAGTCCCGCCGCGGGCTTGCGTTTTTCCCCGGGGCGTGGTAAAGTCATAGAAAAGGAAAGGCGGGATGTGACATGATTCGTACCGTAGGATTTTTAGGGTTCGGCAACATGGCCCAGGCCATGGCCGACGGCCTGCTGCGGGCCCAGGCCCTGCCGGCGGGGCAGCTGCTGGCCAGCGCCCACCACTGGGAGCGGCTGGTGGCCAACACCCAGGGCCGGGGCATGGTCCCCTGCCGGGACAACCGGGAGCTGGCCCAGAAGAGCGATTTGATCATCGCGGCGGTAAAACCCTACCTCCTGGAGGAGGTGCTGGCCCCCCTGCGGGAGGACCTGCGGGGGAAGGTGGTGGTCTCCGTGGCGGCGGGGTGGAGCTTCGCCCGGCTGTCCCAGCTGCTGGGGGAGGGGGTCCGCTGCCTGTGCGCCATGCCCAACACCCCGGTGTCCGTGGGGGAGGGTGTGATTTTGCTGGAGCAGGACCACTCCCTGACCCCCGGGGAGTATGAGGAGGTCACCGGCCTGCTGGCCCATTTGGGCACGGTGGAGGCTCTCCCCGCCGGGCAGATGGGCATCGCCGGGACCCTCTCCGGCTGCGGGCCCGCCTACGCCGCCATGTTCTTGGAGGCCCTGGGGGACGCCGGGGTGCTCCACGGGCTGCCCAGGGCCCTTGCCTACCGGCTGGCCGCCCAGATGCTGGCCGGCGCCGGGAAGCTCCAGCTGGAGACCGGCGCCCACCCCGGGGCCATGAAGGACGCGGTGTGTTCCCCCGGGGGCACCACCATCGTGGGGGTGGCGGAGCTGGAGCGGAAGGGCTTCCGGGGCGCCGTCATCGGCGCCATCGACGCGGTACAAAAAAAGTAAGAAACCCCTTCCGATTTTTAGAGCTATCTGCTATAATAGAACCAGGCGATTTATCACGGGGCGCTGGCCCCCACAGGCGAGGAGCAGATGACCATGCTGAAAAATTGGAACCACCCGGAAAAACCCGAAAAAGAGGAATTGAAGCAGCGCCTGGACGCGGCCAAGGAGAAGCTGGAGACCCAGCAGATGCTGCTGAAGGACAAGAAGCTGCCGGTGCTGGTGCTCATCGAGGGCTGGGGCGCCGCGGGCAAGGGCAGCGCCATCGGCCAGATCATCAAGAACATCGACCCCCGGTTCTTCAAGGTGTTCTCCATGCCCTCCACCCCCACGGAGGAGGAGCGGCGCAAGCCCTTCCTCTACCGGTTCTTCGAGAAGATCCCCGAGGCCGGGAAGTTCACGTTTTTAGATTCCGGCTGGATGGACCAGATTATGAAGGAGCGGCTGGACGGCCGCCTGGACGACAAGGAGTACGCCCAGCGGGTGGACAGCGTAAAGCGGTTCGAGCGGGGCCTTACCGACAACGGCTACCTGGTGCT
The DNA here is from genome assembly GCA_019112625.1 of Candidatus Acutalibacter stercorigallinarum. Classification (GTDB taxonomy): domain Bacteria; phylum Bacillota; class Clostridia; order Oscillospirales; family Acutalibacteraceae; genus Acutalibacter; species Acutalibacter stercorigallinarum. Next base: position 47,271 of record DXIW01000033.1, read on the forward strand.
GAAGTTCTTCTTCCACATCAGCCAGAAGGAGCAGAAGGAGCGCATCGACGGGCTGCTGTCCAGCAAGGACACCGCCTGGCGGGTGGGGGACGGGGACCTGTGGCAGAACAAGCACTACGACAAGTGCCTGGAGACCTTCGACCGCTACCTGGAGGACACCAACACCCCCAGCGCCCCCTGGTATATCATCGACGCCAAGAATAAGAAATTCGCCGAGCTCCAGGCCCTGGAGACCCTGTGTACCGGCATCGATACCGCCCTGCACAACGAGAGCCTGGCCGTGCCCCTGCTGCAAAACACCTTCCCCCTGGTGAAGATGCCCAAGCTGAAGGACATCCCCCTGGAAGGCAAGACCATCCCCGAGGCGGAGTACAAAAAGGAGCTCAAGGAGCTTCAGGAGCGGCTGGGCCAGCTGCACAACCGGCTGTACCGCAAGCGGGTGCCGGTCATCATCTGCTACGAGGGCTGGGACGCCGCCGGCAAGGGGGGCAACATCAAGCGCCTCACCGGGGCCCTGGACCCCCGGGGCTTCGAGGTGCATCCCATCGCCAGCCCCGAGCCCCACGAGAAGGCCCGGCACTACCTGTGGCGCTTCTGGACGAGGCTGCCCAAGGACGGCCACATCGCCATTTTCGACCGTACCTGGTACGGCCGTGTGATGGTGGAGCGGCTGGAGGGTTTCTGCAGCGAGAACGACTGGCAGCGGGCCTACTACGAGATGAACGAGTTCGAGCAGGAGCTTTCCAACTGGGGCGCTGTCATCCTCAAGTTCTGGGTGCAGATCGACAAGGACACCCAGCTGGAGCGCTTTACCGACCGGCAGAACACCCCCTCCAAGCAGTGGAAGATCACCGACGAGGACTGGCGCAACCGGGAGAAGTGGGACCTGTACGAGCAGGCGGTGGACGAGATGCTGCAAAAGACCAGCACCACCTACGCCCCCTGGCACATCCTGGAGTCGGTGGACAAGAAGTACGCCCGCATCAAGGCGCTGAAGATCGTCATCGAGGCCGTGGAAAAGGCCCTGGACTAAGAGACCGGCCGGGAGAGGGGAGCCGCAAGGCCGCCCCTCTCCTGTTCTCTAACGAAACAGCGGGGCGCCTGCCCCGGGATGGGAGGAAAAACCATGATCGACTACACCGAGGGCAGCGGCCTGCAGTACCACGTGGGCCTGGGGCCGGGTATGGTGGGCAGATACGTGCTGCTGCCCGGGGACCCCAAGCGCTGCCAGAAAATCGCCGCCTATTTTGAGGAGCCCCAGCTCATGGCGGACAGCCGGGAGTACGTGACCTATACCGGCCTGCTGGACGGAGTGAAAGTCAGCGTCACCTCCACGGGCATCGGGGGGCCGTCGGCCTCCATCGCCATGGAGGAGCTCACCCGCTGCGGGGCCGACACCTTTGTGCGGGTGGGCACCTGCGGCGGCATGCAGCAGGACATTTTGGGCGGCGACCTGATCATCGCCACCGGCGCGGTGCGCATGGAGGGCACCAGCCGGGAGTACGCCCCCCTGGAGTTCCCCGCCGTGGCGGACCTGGAGGTGGTCAACGCCCTGGCGGCCGCCGCGAAAGAGCTGGGGGCCAAAAGCCACATCGGGGTGGTCCAGTGCAAGGACAGCTTCTACGGCCAGCACGAGCCGGAGGTAAAGCCGGTGAGCTATGAGCTTTTGAACAAGTGGGAGGCCTACATCCGCTGCGGGGTGCTGGCCTCGGAGATGGAGTCCGCCGCCCTGTTTGTGGTGGCCAGCTGCCTGCGGGTGCGCTGCGGCACGGTGCTCCTCACCGTGGCCAACCAGGAGCGGGCCAAGGTGGGGCTCTCCAATCCCCAGTCCCACGACACGGACCTGGCTATCCGCACGGGCATCGGGGCGCTGCGGCGGCTCATCGCCCAGGATAAGCGGGCGGGCAGGCTGTAAGGGGGCAGTATGAGATACAAGCGCGTTTTCCTTATCGTCCTGGACTCGGTGGGCGCCGGGGCCATGCCCGACGCCGGGGACTACGGCGACGCCGGGGCCGACACCCTGGGGCACATCGCCCGGGCGGTGGACCGGCTGGAGCTGCCCCACCTGCAAAAGCTGGGGCTGGGGAACCTCCACCCCATGGACAAGGTCCCCCCGGCGGAGCATCCCCTGGCCTGCTACGGTAAGTTGCGGGAGCGCAGTGCCGGGAAGGACACCATGACCGGCCACTGGGAGATGATGGGCCTTTACACCACAGAGCCCTTCCAGACCTTTACGGACACCGGCTTCCCGCCGGAGCTCATCGCCCGGCTGGAAGAGCTCACCGGCCGGGAGATCATCGGGAACAAGGCCGCCAGCGGCACGGAGATCTTGGAGGAGCTGGGAGAGCAGGAGGTGGAGCAGGGCAAGCTCATCGTGTACACCTCCGCGGACTCGGTGCTGCAGATCTGCGGCAACGAGGAGACCATGGGTCTGGAGACCCTGTACCACTACTGCGAGCTGGCCAGGGAGCTGACCCTGCAGCCCCAGTGGCGGGTGGGACGGGTCATCGCCCGGCCCTACGTGGGCAAAAAGCGGGGGGAGTTTAGGCGCACCAGCAACCGCCGGGACTACGCCCTGCCGCCCCCGTCCCCCACGGTGCTGGACGCCCTGCAGGGGGCGGACCTGGACGTGATCGGCGTGGGGAAGATCCACGACATCTTCTCCGGCCGGGGGCTCACCCGGTGGCTCCACTCGGACAGCTCGGTCCAGGGCATGGAGCAGACCATCGCCCTGGCGAGGGAGGATTTCACCGGCCTGTGCTTTGTGAACCTGGTGGACTTCGACGCCCTGTGGGGCCACCGCAGGGACCCCCAGGGCTACGCAAGAGAGCTGGAGGCCTTCGACCGGAACCTGTCCCCCCTTATGGAGACGCTGGGGGAGGGGGACCTGCTGCTCCTCACCGCGGACCACGGCAACGACCCCACCTACACCGGCACCGACCACACCCGGGAGAAAGTCCCCCTGCTGGCCTGGTCCCCGGGCCGTGACCTGGCGGGCCCCCTGCCGGAGCAGGACACCTTCGGGGTGCTGGGCGCCACCCTTGCCGCCAATTTCGGCGTGTCCCTGCCCCAGGGCGCCATCGGCGCGCCCTTGTCCAAGCTGTTGGGGGATGCCCCCGGCGGGAAAACCTTCCCTGCCCGGTGAGTAGTTCTTGACACCTCCCCGAAAAAATGGTACACTTTACCCGATATGGGGGAGTAGTCGGCACCGGGGGAAAACCTGGTGTAGCTAAGCCAACACCCTGGGCGAAAGCCCTGGTTTTAGCTTGAAATGACCAGACCCGTGCCAGACATGGTGCGGGTCTCTTTTTATATCCCGGCCGGCGGCGCCCCCCTCCCTGTATGGGGAAAATTTTCGTACCAACGAGAAAAGGAAGGAAGTAGAAACATGGAATTCTTGTGGGAAGGCCTGCTATCCATCACCTGGCAGCAGGCGGTCATGTACGTGGTGGGCGCGGTGCTCATCTGGCTGGCCATCAAGAAAGAGTACGAGCCCACCCTACTGCTGCCCATGGGCTTTGGCGCCATCCTGGTGAACCTGCCCAGCTCCGGTGTGCTCAACCAGGTGATGGAGGGCGCCGGGGAGACCCACGGCATCATCCAGTGGCTGTTCGAGGTGGGCATCGAGACCTCCGAGGCGTTCCCGCTTCTGCTGTTCATCGGCATCGGCGCTATGATCGACTTCGGGCCCCTGCTCTCCAACCCGAAGATGTTCCTCTTCGGCGCGGCGGCCCAGTTCGGCATTTTCCTTACCATCGTGCTGGCGGCCCTGCTGGGCTTCGAGATCAAGGATGCCGCTTCTATCGGCATCATCGGCGCGGCAGACGGCCCCACCTCTATCTTGGTGAGCCAGGTGCTGGGCTCGAACTATATTGGGCCCATCGCGGTGGCTGCCTACTCCTATATGGCCCTGGTGCCCATCATCCAGCCCGCGGCCATCAAGCTGGTGACCACTAAGAAGGAGCGGGCCATCAAGATGGAGTACCGCCCCAATGCCGTCACCAAGACCACCCGCATCCTGTTCCCCATCATGGTCACCATCGTGGCCGGCCTGGTGGCCCCCGCTTCTGTCTCCCTGGTGGGCTTCCTCATGTTCGGCAACCTGATCCGGGAGTGCGGCGTGCTGAACCGTCTCTCTGAGACCGCCCAGAACGACCTGGCCAACCTGATCACCCTGCTTTTGGGCATCACCATCGCCTTCTCCATGCGGGCGGACCAGTTCGTCACCGTGCAGACCATTATGATCATGGCCCTGGGCCTGGTGGCCTTTATCTTCGACACCGTGGCCGGCGTGGTCTTTGCCAAAATCCTCAATATCTTCAGCCGCACCAAGATCAACCCCATGGTGGGCGCGGCCGGCATCTCCGCGTTCCCCATGTCCGCCCGGATTGTGGAGAAGATGGGCATCGCCGAGAACAACCAGAACCACCTGCTGATGCACGCCGTGGGCGCCAACGTCTCCGGGCAGATCGCCTCGGCTGTGGCTGGCGGTATCATCCTTGGGTTCTTTATGTAACTGAGTTGGGCCCGCTGACGCGGTCCCAACTCGGGGAGTAACGCCTCGAGCGCGAAGCGCTCGCCTTTCCCTACGGGAAAGTACCGGCGTTCTCCCAGAGCCCGCTGTGAGGCACTCGCCTTTTCCACCCGGTGGGCGGAAAAGTACCGGGCTTCTCCCGGGGCTAGTGTGAGGCAAGCGCCTTTTATGCCGCAGGCATAAAAGTACCGGCGTTCTCCCGGAGCTAGTCTCCTGGGGCAGTGTGAAGCGCTCGCCTTTCCCTGCGGGAAAGTACCGGCGTTCTCCCACAATGAGTGGAGCCCCTGCGGCAAGAACGATTTCAAGAACGATTTGGATTAACGGATGTTTGGAGGAGATCCTATGAATATCAACATGGATGTGGTCATGGAAGCCCTGGGCATTATGGGCAAGGGGATGCTGGGCATCTTCGTGGTGATCGTCATCATCGCCCTGCTGGTGTATGCCCTCACCAAGATCACCAGCCGGAACAAAGGCTGAAACGACCGACACACGAAAGGCGGGCCGATTGCGCCCGCCTTTTCTATCCTGCAAAAAGTAAAATATACTTGACTTTTTGAATAAGATAGCCTACAATGGTCCTGTGAGGTGACAGCATGGGAAAAAATCTGAAACTCAAATCTGCCCGGGCGGCCCTGGGGCTCACCCAGCAGGAGCTGGCGGAGCGGGTGGGGGTCACCCGGCAGACCATCGTGGCCATCGAGCGGGGGGACTACAACCCCACCATCAGGCTGTGCACCCAGATCTGCCGGGCCCTGGGCAAAACTTTGGACGACCTATTTTGGGAGGAGTGAGCACAAATGAGAAACAAGACCAACCTGGACGAGCGCCAGTTGTGGCAGCGGGGGAACGTGTTCAAGCACGCCTTTGTGTTCCTGATTGTCGCCCTGGCCCTGGAGGCCCTGTGCAAGTCCTTTGGGATCACCTGGGCCCAGGGCCCCTGGGAGGCGATCTTGCTCATTTGGGGCAGCGTGGCCCTGTGCTGGTGGGAGTTCATATTCCGGGACATCTATCCCATGGGGAGGAGCCAGAAGGGGTTCTTTTTCGCCATGGGCCTGTGTGGGGTGTGCATCGTGGTGATGGAGCTGGCCTCCCTGGCGGCAGGGCGCGGCCCGTTGCTGGAGGAGGGGGCGCTCACCTCTGCGGGGGCTATCACCCTCATCGGCTGTCTGATGGCCTCCATCCTGGGGGCACACCTGGGGAAAACCGCCTGGGACAAGGGTCATCCCCCCGAGGACGAGGAGTGATTTTGCAACTCCCGCCCCGGCGACTTGCAGAAATCCTTGCAAATCCCGGAAAATCTGGTATAATAGAGGGGTATTTTTGAAGCGAGGGGGAATCTATATGACCATCATCCCGGAACACTACCAGCCCGCCCTGGGCTTGTACGAGACCCAGAAAGCCATCGGGCTCATCAAAAATATCTTCCAGGTAAAGCTGTGCGCCGCGCTGCACCTCAAGCGGGTCACCGCGCCCCTGTTCGTGGACCCGGCCACGGGCCTCAACGACGACCTGAACGGCGTGGAGCGGCCCGTCAGCTTCGACGTGCCCGCCGTGGGAAAGGACGCCCAGGTGGTGCACTCCCTGGCCAAGTGGAAGCGCCTGGCCCTGAAGAATTACGACTTCTTCGTGGGCAACGGCCTGGTGGCGGATATGAACGCCATCCGCCGGGACGAGGAGCTGGACAACCTCCACTCCATTTACGTGGACCAGTGGGATTGGGAGAAAGTCATCGATGAGGCCACCCGGAACGAGGCTACCTTGAAGGACACGGTAGAGCGCATCGTCAGCG
>DXIW01000034.1 GCA_019112625.1 Candidatus Acutalibacter stercorigallinarum
TTCTGGCGGAACAGGCCGTACTCGTACCGCAGGGAGTAGCCCATGGCGGGGTACCCCTGGGTGGCCAGGCCGTCCATAAAGCAGGCGGCCAGGCGGCCCAAGCCGCCGTTGCCCAGGCCCGCGTCGGGCTCCTGCTCGTAGAGGTTCTCCAGCTTGATGCCGTAGTCGGCCAGGGCCTTCTGGAAATTCTGCTCCAGGCCCAGGTTGAACAGGCTGTTGCGCAGGGAACGGCCCAGCAGGAACTCCATACATAGGTAATAGACCTGCTTGGTGCCGGTCTTTTCCGCGTTCTGCACGAACTCGGCCCGGCCCTTGGAGAGCAGCTCCCGCACGATGAGCACCACAGCCTTGTAGTACTCCTCGTCGGTGGCGTTTTCCAGGGATACGCCGAACACGTGGGACAGCTTATCCCGGATCTGGTCCTTGATCTGGGGAACGGTCAACTTGTAATCCATACTATTAGCCTCCAATTATGTCGAGAATTGCCCCAAATTATTCCGAATCAGAAAATTTTTCTATGCATTATATGCATTATACACGAAATAGAACGAAAAATCAAGTGCAAGTAAGGGTATGCACGCAAAAAAACGGCCGCCAGGGCCTCTCGGGTGGGGGAAGGGTGCGGGGCCGACAGCTTCCCATTTTCCTTATCATACCACAGACGGGCCGGAGAAACAACCGGAAAGCCCGCAAAATGGGGCTCTGGCGGGAAATTTTTTCCGCGGCGGGAAAATCTGGAGAGAAAAAAGCGGAAAGGGCTTTTCGAAACAGCTATTTTGCACTATAATTAAGGAAAAGGAAACGCTCAGAGAGCTCACCCATGGGGAGAAAGGACGGGAAAGCAGTGGAAAAAAGGCGTATCCGGCTGGAGATCAATGGGGTGGTGTGCTGGCTCATCACCCAGGAGAGCGACGAGTATATGCAGTCTTTGGCCAAGGAGGTGGGTGAGCTGCTGGAGGAGATGCAGATCACCTCTCCCTACATCACCCGGGAGGCCGCCGCCCTGGCCGCGGCCCTGGGCTACTGCGACGACGCCAGGAAAAACGGCCAGCGGGCCAGCCGGCTCCAGGAGCGGGTGGACGAGCTGGAGGTAGAGGCGGAGGTCTGGCAGGAGGAAAAGGAGGAGCTGCTGAAGAATCCCCCGGTGAAGCCCGACCCGGAGATGGCGAAGCGGCTGGCGTTTTTCGAAGAGGAGAACACCCGCCTGACCGCCCAGGTCCAGGAGCTGCAGCAGCTGCGGGAAAAGGCCGCCGCCCTGGGGGACGAGAACCAGGCCCTGCGGGAGCAGCTGGCCGCCCTGGCGCAGGCCGGGGAGGGGGAGGCGCCTGCCCCGGCGGAGGACAGCCCCCGCCTGGCACAGCTGACCGAGGAGAACCGCACCCTGCGGGAACAGGTCCAGGAGCAGGAGGAGCTGGCCCGCCAGGCGGTGCGGGAGAAGCAGGGGGCCGTGGCCGCCGCCAAGCGGGCGGTGGAGGAGGCCCGGCGCACCATGGACCAGATGGAGCAGGAGGCGGACCAGGCCAAGCAGGAGCTGAAGCGGCTGCAGGAGAGAGGGGTCTCCCCGGCCCTGGACCTGCTGGAGCGCACTGCCGAGGAGAACCAGGAGAAGCCCGTCCCCCAGTCCGAGGAGGAGGACCCCCGCTCCGCCTCGAAAACCAGGAAAAAGCGGAAGAATCCCCTGCGGTACGAGGAGGAGTACGAGCAGGAGGGCTTCGTCAGCTTTTTTGAGAAGAAGTGAGATGATGGAACAGCTGGAAGTGTTGGCCCCCGCAGGGGGCTGGGAATCGTTGGAGGCGGCGGTGTTCGCCGGGGCGGACGCCGTCTACCTGGGGGGGCCGGCCTTCGGGGCCCGGGCCAACGCCAAGAATTTCACCCGGGAGGAGCTGGCCCGGGCCGCGGCCTTCTGCCACGGCCGGGGGGTGCGGCTCCACGTGACGGTGAACACCCTCCTCAAAGACCAGGAGCTGCCCCAGGCCCTGGAATTCGTGGAGTTTTTGTGCTCCCTGTCGGTGGACGCGGTGCTGGTGCAGGACATGGGGCTCTTCGCCCTGCTGCGGCAGCGGGCCCCGGGGCTGCCCCTGCACTGCTCCACCCAGATGAGCCTCCACACCCCGGCGGGGGTGCGGCTCCTGTGGGAGCTGGGGGCCCGGCGGGCGGTGCTGGCCCGGGAGATGTCCCTCTCTGAGATGGAGGAGGTGCGCGGGGCCTGCCCCATGGAGCTGGAGGCCTTTGTCCACGGGGCGCTGTGCATGTGTGTGTCCGGGCAGTGCTACCTCAGCGCCATGCTGGGGGGCCGCAGCGGCAACCGGGGCATGTGCGCCCAGCCCTGCCGCCTGCCCTTTGCCGCCCCGGGGGGCACGGGCCACGACCTGTCCCTGAAGGACCTGTCCCTGTTGGAGGAGGCCCGGCAGCTGGGGGAGGCGGGGATCTGCTCCCTGAAGATCGAGGGCCGGATGAAGCGGCCGGAGTACGTGGCCGCCGCGGTCTCCGCCTGCCGCCACGCTGTGGACCAGGGGGCCATCCCGCCCCAGCTGGCCCAGGACCTGGAGGCGGTGTTCTCCCGCTCGGGCTTTACCAAGGGCTACCTCACCGGGAAGCGGGGGGCGGCCATGTTCGGGGTGCGCCGGAAGGAGGACGTGACCCAGGCCACGGAGAAGGTGTTCGCCCAGCTGCGGGGCTTGTACCGGGGGGAGCGGCAAAATGTGCCCATCACCCTGGAATTGGGGGAAGAGGGGGACCAGGCGGTGCTTTTGGCCCGGGACCGGGAGGGCCGGGAGGCCCGGGCCAGCGCCCCCCTGGAGGCGGCCGGCCGCCCGCCCCTGCCCCGGGAGCGCTGTTTGCAGCAGCTCCACAAGACCGGGGGCACCCCCTTCCTGGTGGAGGCGGCCGCCGCCCCGGCAGAAGGGATACGGCTGGCGGTATCTGCCCTCAACGCCCTGCGGCGGGAGGCACTCCAGGCCCTGCTGGCCCAGCGGGAGCGGCGGGAGCCTGTACCCTTCGCGGCGAAGGCCATGGATACCGCTCCCCACCCCCGGCCCGGGTGGGAGCGGCTGCCGGTGCGGGCCTGCTTCCGCAGCCCGGAGCAGCTTCCGCCCCAGGCCCGGCGGTGCCGGGAAATCGCCCTGCCCCTTACCACGCCTGTAAAAGACCTAAAGCGCCTGGGGGAGGAGGGCTGGCCCCTCATCCTGCTGGAGCTGCCCCGGGCCATGTTCGGGGCGGAGGAGCGCATCCGACGCTTGATGGAGGAGCGCATGGACGCGGGTTTTTCGGACTTTACCTGCGGGAACCTGGGGGCCGTGGCCCTCTGCCGGGAGCTGGGGGCCCGGGCCCACGGCACCTTCTCCCTGAACATCGCCAACACCCCGGCCCTGGACTTTATCCAGGAGCTGGGGTTACAGTCGGCGGAGTGCTCCTTCGAGCTCACCGGCCGGGAGCTGGAGGCCCTGGGGGGCAGCCTGCCCCGGGGGGCCATGGTCTACGGCCGCCAGGCGCTGATGCTCACCCGCAACTGCCCTTTGGCCAACTCCCCCAAGGGCTGCCTGGGGTGCAAGTCCCCCGGCTGCCTCACCGACCGGAAGCGCAAGCGCTTCCCCGTGGTGTGCGCCAAGCTGGACGGGGAGCTGCTGGCCGCGGAGCTTTTGAACAGTGTGCCCCTGTGGCTGGGGGACCGGGAGGACAGGCTGGGGAATCTGGATTTCGGGGTGTTCCGGTTCACGGTGGAAAACCCTGTGGAATCCGGCCAGGTCCTGGAGGCCTTTTTTCGACAGGAACCCCTAGGCTGCGACTATACCCGAGGGCTTTTTCAGCGGGGCGTGGAATGACTGTGGAAAATGCGGTGGAAAGTGTTGATTCCCCCGGGGTCCCCCGGCGGGAGGCCGCTGCCCGGCTGGCCCGGGAGGCACGGCGGCCTGTGGAAAACAAGAACAGGAGGTCGTTATGATGGTGATGAAATGGAAACGTCTGCACAAGGAAGCCCAGGCCCCCCAGCGCCAGACAGAGGGCAGCGCGGGGTTCGACCTGCAGGCCTGTATCGAGGCGCCGGTGACCTTGGCGCCCGGCGGCAGCTACGCCTTTCCCACCGGGATCGCGGCGGAGATTCCCCAGGGCTGCGCAGGGCTGATTTTCACCCGCAGCGGGCTGGGTTTTAAAAAAGGGGTGGCGGTGCGCAACGGCGTGGGTGTCATCGACAGCGACTACCGGGGGGAGCTGACAGTGGGCCTGGCCAATTTCAGCCAGGAGGCCTACACCGTGCAGCCCGGGGAGCGCATCGCCCAGCTGGTGATCATCCCCGTATGCCTTCCCCTGCTGGAGGAGGCGGAGGAGCTCTCTTCCACCCAGCGGGGGACGGGCGGCTTCGGCAGTACCGGGCGGTAAGCGTGCCGGGGCCATATCTTGTACCTTTCCCAAGGCGGGATGGCACATATACGGGAAATTTTGTTTTTCTGCATTTATGTAAACTTACCGGTTGAGAAATGGCGGGAAATACGCTATAATAATAGGGCGCGGGCGGTTATCTGCCGCCGCGGAGACAGGGCCCGGAAGTTTGGGCCGGAAAGGCAGAGTTTATTTCATGGCAGGGTTTCTTTCTGGATTTTTCTCTATGTTTTCCATGTTCTCCAAGGACATCGGCATCGACCTGGGGACTGCGAATACATTGGTCTTTATGCGGGGCAAGGGCATCGTCATGCGGGAGCCCTCGGTGGTGGCGGTAGATGTCCGCTCTGACGAGGTGCTGGCCGTGGGCAAGCAGGCCAAGGAGATGCTGGGCCGCACCCCCGGCTCCATTGTGGCCGTGCGGCCCTTGAAGGACGGCGTCATCGCCGACTTTGACGTGACTGCCGCCATGCTGAAGTATTTCATCAAGAAGGCGCTGAAGTCCGGGGCCCTCAGCCGGCCGCGGATCGTCATCTGCATCCCCTCCGGCGTCACCGAGGTGGAGCGCCGGGCGGTGGAGGACGCCGCCCGCCAGGCCGGCTCCAACAACGTGGACCTGATTGAGGAGCCCATGGCCGCGGCCATCGGCGCAGGCCTGCCCGTGGGGGAGCCCACCGGCAGCATGGTGGTGGACATCGGCGGCGGCACCTCTGAGGTGGCCGTCATCTCCCTGGGGGACATCGTCACCTCCGTCTCTGTGCGCATGGCCGGGGACAAGTTCGACGAGGCTATTGTCACCTATGTGAAGAAGAAGTACAACCTGCTCATCGGCGAGCGTACCGCCGAGGAGATCAAGATGAAGATCGGGTCGGCCTTCCCCACCGAGGACACCATCAACTCCTTTGTGGAGATCAAAGGCCGCAACCTCATCGACGGCCTGCCCAAAAACGTGACCATCCACGCCGACGAGGTGCGGGACGCCCTGATGGACAGCGTGATGGTGGTGGTAGAGGCCATTAAGGACACCCTGGAGCAGACCCCGCCGGAGCTGGCGGCGGACATCATCGACCGGGGCATTATGCTCACCGGCGGCGGCGCCCTGCTGCGGGGCCTGGACAAGCTGGTGGCCCAGGAGACGGGCATCCCCGTCCACGTGGCGGAACGGCCCCTGGACTGCGTGGTGGAGGGCACCGGCAAAAGCCTGGAGGTAGAGCTGCCCAAGGCCCGGTACCGCCCCCGGAAGAAGTAAGGGGCATGGCTTCGGAAAAAACAGAGAGAAAACGAGTGGACTGCTGCCGGGCCTGGCCTGGCGGCAGTCCCGCTTGACTTCACAGGGAAACAAGCGGCAAAGGAGGCCAAGGGGTGAAGGATTTTTTTAAGACCAGCTCGTTCCGGGTGCTCCTCATCGCGGTGGTGGTGCTGCTGGGGCTTATCATCTACACGGCCACGGCGGGGGGCTCCTTTCTGGCCAGCCTCCTGGGGTTCGTGTCCTCCCCCATGCAGAGCATCGCCACCGATGTCACCGGGAACGTCACCGAATTTTTAGACCTGGACGGCTACTCTAAAGACGAGCTGAAAGAGCTGGTGAGCGTCCTGCAGGAGGAAAAGGCCCAGCTGGAGGACCAGCTGGTGGACTACGAGACACTGAAGCAGGAGAACGACCAGCTGAAGACCCAGCTGGGCCTGGAGGAGGAGGAGCCGGAAAACCAGCTGCGGGCGGCCTCGGTCATCGGCCGGGACCCCAACGACGTGTTCTACGGCTTCTCCATCGACCAGGGGACCCTCTCCGGGGTGACCCAGGGGGCGCCGGTCATTACCGACAAGGGCCTGGTGGGGGTGGTCACCCAGGCCTACGCCACCACCAGCAAGGTGGCCTGCCTCCTCTCGGAGGATGTGAAGGTGGCGGCCTGGTCCCCCAAGCGCCAGGAGAGCGGCGTCATCACCAGTGACATCGCCACCGCCGGCACCGGGCTGCTGCGGCTGAGCTACCTCTCCGGCAGCACCCAGGTCCAGGAGGGGGATATCATCACCACCTCCGGGGAGGGGGGCTCCTACCCCCAGGGGCTGAAAATAGGCACGGTGCAGAGCGTGGAGAAGTCGGAGAACGACATCTCCCAGTACGCGGTGATCCGCCCCTTTGAGGACCTGACCACGGTAAAAGAGGTCTTTGTCATCACCGACTTCCCCGGCAAGGGGGAGGGGGAGGCCCAGCTGGACCAGGACGCCCAGACCGGCGGGGAGGACCCGGAGTGAGAGACTTTCACCGCATCATCCGTTACCTGGCCTATACTTTAGAGCTGCTGGTGCTGTTCATGCTCCAGGAGATCCCCGGCCTGCTGCCCCAGATTTTCGGGGTGCGGCCGGTGCTGCTGCTCCCGGCGGTGCTCACCATCGCGTTGTTCGAGGAGGACCTGCCCGCCATGGCCTTCGGCATTGTGGGCGGGCTGTTCTGCGATTTCGGCCTGTCCGGGGTGCTGGGCTTCCACGCCCTGTTTCTGGCGGTGCTGTGCTATCTGGTCAGCCATATCAGCCGCACCTTTTTCCAGATCAACCTGCTCACCGCCCTGGTCACCGGCTTCTGGACCATCGCCCTGGTGGTGCTGGCCCAGTGGTTTTTCCTGTACTATTTCAGCTACTCCTACCCGGGGTACGCCTTTACCCACCACTATCTGCCCAAATACTGCTACACCATGTTGTTCGTGCCCCTGCTGTACCTGCTGAACCGGGCCCTGTCCCAGGCTTTGCAGCCGCCGGAGCGGTAACGGGCAGCCGTTTCCATACGTCCCGACACGTTAGAGGATCATCACCCTATGAAATTACCCAAGCTCCCAAAAATCGGGCGGTACGCCGTCTGCATCCTGCTGCTGGTGGCCGTTTTCGCCGCCTACGAGGTGCGCCTGTTCCAGTGGCAGATCGTGGACGGGGAGATGTACCAGGAGATCTCCCTCAGCGACCGCACCGACACCATCGAGCTCTCCGCCGCCCGGGGCCAGATTCTGGACCGGAACGGGGAGGTGCTGGCGGGGAACCGCACCACCTACAGCATCGTCTACAACGCCTTATATATGGATTACGACCAGCGCAACGTCACCATCCTCCAGGTCATCGACCTGCTGGAGGAGCGGGGCGAGGCCTGGCGGGACCGGCTGCCCATCGCCATCGACGAGACCGGCGCCTACCAGTTCCTGGAGGGACGGGAGGAGGACATCGCCGCCCTAAAGGAGTTTCTGGACCTGGCGGACTACGCCACCGCGGCCAACTGCATGGCCGAGCTCATCGACCGGTACGACTGCGGGGGCTACTCCAACAGCGACACCCGGAACGTGGCTTCGGTGCGGTATTCCATGACCCAGGACGGCTACTCCCGCACCAACCCCTACGTCATCGCCAGCGATGTCTCCCCGGAGACGGTGGCGGTGTTCAGCGAGCGCAGCGGCGGCTGGCCGGGCATCGAGACCCGGGTGACCGCCCAGCGGTACTACGGGGAGGACGGCACCCTGGCCCCCCACGTGGTGGGCTATGTGGCGGACCTCACCGAGGAGCAGTACGAGCAGGCCAAGGAGGAGGACAACCTCTACGACCCGGAGGACAACCCCTCCGGCTATAAGTACGGCGGCGAGGTGGCCGGCCGCAGCGGCATCGAGTCCGCCTTTGAGGAGGAGCTGCGGGGGGACCGGGGCCAGGAGACCATCTACACCGACGAGAACGGGGAGGTCACCGACACCGCCGTCACCCTCCAGCCCCAGGAGGGCCACACCATCCAAACCACCTTGGACTCTGACTTGCAGCGGGTGGCAAACCTCTCGTTGGAGAAAAATATCCAGAGCAACACCGATGCCAGAGACGCCACTTCCGGCGCGGCGGTGGTGCTGGAT
>DXIW01000002.1 GCA_019112625.1 Candidatus Acutalibacter stercorigallinarum
TGGGCCATAAGCCCGGCTTTTCACTCCCCGCCATCCCATGAAAGGAAGATGTAAAACATGTCTCAATTAGTAGCCACTGCCACCACTCAACTGCGCGGCGCCCTGGCCCAGGCCATGCAGGCCGCCATGGAAAAGGGGCAGCTGCCCCAGGCCCCCCTGCCCTCTATTGCCCTGGAGGTGCCCGCCGACCGTTCCCACGGGGATTGGTCCTGCAATGCCGCCATGGCGGGGGCCCGCACCTTCCGCATGGCCCCTGTGAAGATCGCCCAGGTCATTCAGGAAAACCTGGATCTTTCCGGCACTTATTTTGACAAGTGCGAGATTGCCGGGCCGGGCTTTCTCAACTTCACCTATGAGCCCCGCTTCTACGGGGAGGTGCTCCAGGACATCCACCGGCTGGGCGGCGATTACGGCCGCTCGGATTACGGCCAGGGCAAACGGGTGCTGGTGGAGTTTGTCTCTGCCAACCCCACTGGGCCCATGCACATCGGCAACGCCCGGGGCGGCGTGCTGGGGGACGCCCTGGCCTCGGTGCTGGACGCCGCGGGCTACCAGGTAGAACGGGAGTTCTACATCAACGACGCGGGCAACCAAGTGAACAAGTTTGGCGCCTCTCTGGAAGCCCGGTACCTGCAGCTGTACAAGGGCGAGGAGGCCGTGCCCTTCCCCGAGGACGGCTACAAGGGCGAGGACATCATTGCCCACGCCAAAAACTTCGCCCAGGAATACGGGGACAAGTATGTACAGGCCAGTGAGGAAGAGCGCCGGGCTGCCCTGGTGGCCTACGCCCTGCCCAAGAACATCCAGGGCCTCCACGATGACCTGGCCCGCTACCGGGTGGAGTACGACAACTGGTTCAAAGAGTCCAGCCTTCACGAGAACGGCGCTGTGGGCCGGGTGGTGGAACTGCTGAAAGAGAAGGGCGCCACCTATGAGAAAGAGGGGGCCACCTGGTTCCACGGGGAAGCCTACGGCAGTGAGGACTTCGTGCTGGTGCGCGGGAACGGGGTGCCCACCTATGTGGTGCCGGACATTGCCTATCACTACGGCAAGCTGGTAACCCGGGGCTTTGACATGGCCATCGACGTGCTGGGGGCGGACCACCACGGCTATGTGCCCCGGCTGAAGGCCGCCCTCACCGCGCTGGGGGTGGATGCGGACAAGCTCCAGGTGGTGCTGATGCAGATGGTGCGCCTAGTGCGGGACGGGGAGATCGTCAAGGCATCCAAGCGCAGCGGCAAGGCCATTACCCTGGTGACGCTGCTGGACGAGGTGCCGGTGGACGCCGCCCGGTTCCTGTTCAACTCTTACGAGGCCAACACCCGCATTGACTTTGACCTGGACCTGGCTGTGCAGCAGGACAGCCAGAACCCGGTGTACTACGTGCAGTACGCCCACGCCCGCATCTGCTCCATTTTGAAGAACCTGAAGGCCGACGGCATCGAGCCCCGGGAGTGCACCGTGGAGGAGCTCTCCCTGCTCACCGCCCCGGAGGAGCTGGAGCTCATCCGGTACCTGTCCGCCTTTACCGGCGAGGTGGCCGCCGCCGCCAAGCTGAAGGACCCGGCCAAGATCACCCGCTACGTGATGAACCTGTCCACCCTTTTCCATAAATTCTACAACACCTGCCGGGTCAAGGGCAGCGACGAGGTCCTCCAGGCGGCCCGGCTGTACCTGTGTACCGCCACCCGCACCGTGCTGGAAAACGGCCTGGCCCTGTTCAAAGTCACCGCCCCGGAGAGCATGTGACCCGCGGCCCGACCCCCGGCGGGTCCCCCAGAGAGGAGTTGTGTTTCCCATGATCCAAAAACTGTTCGATTTCATCGAGAGCTGCCCCACCGCCTGCCACACGGCGGCCACCGTGGGCCGTATGCTGGAGGAGGCGGGCTTTACCCAGCTCCAGGAGACGGAGCCCTGGACTTTGGAGCCCGGCCGGGGGTACTTCACCACCCGGGGCATGAGCGCCCTCATCGCCTTCCGGGTGCCCAAAAAGGACTTCCGCGCCTTCTCCATCGTGGCCCCCCACGGGGACTCCCCCAGCTTTAAGGTAAAGGAGAGCCCCGAGCTTCGTGGGGAGGGCTTTACCCGCCTGAACACCGAGGTGTACGGCGGGGCCCTGCCCAAGCGCTGGGTGGACCGGCCCCTGTCCGTGGCCGGCCGGCTGGCCCTGCGCACCGAGACCGGCGTGGAGGCGAAACTGGTGAACATCCCCCGGGACCTGCTCATCATCCCGGGCCTGGCCCCCCACCTGGACCGGGAGCTGGCCAACCAGTCCGCCGCCCCGGACCTGCAGAAGGAGACCCTGCCCCTGCTGGGGGCGGAGGACGCCGACCTGCTGGAGCTGCTGGCCCGCAGCGTAGGGGCGGAGAAAAAGGACGTGCTCTCCCACGACCTGTACCTCTACGTGCGCCAGCGGGGCGCCGTGCTGGGGACGGGGGAGGAGCTCATCGCCGCCCCCCGCCTGGACGACCTGGAGTGTGTCTTTTCCGCGGTGACGGCCTTCCTCCAGAGCGAAAACCCGGAGAACGCCACGGTGTGCGCCCTCTTCGACAACGAGGAGACCGGCAGCCTCACCCGCCAGGGCGCGGACTCCACCCTCCTCGCCGACGTGCTGTCCCGCATTTGCCAGGCCATGGGCAAGGGGGAGGAGGAGAAGCTCCGGGCTATCCAGGGGGGCTTCCTCCTCTCCGCGGACAACGCCCATGGGGCCCACCCCAACTACCCGGAGAAGTCCGACCCCACCAACCGCTGCCGCTTGAACGGCGGGGTGGTGGTCAAGCACAGCACCCGCTACGCCAGCGACGCCGTCACCGCCGCCGTGTTCCAGCGCATCTGCGAAAAGGCCGGGGTGCCCACCCAGGCCTACTACAACAACTCCAAGCTGGCCGGGGGCTCCACCCTGGGGAACATCTCCGGCTCCCACGTGTCCATCCCCACCGTGGACATCGGCCTGGCCCAGCTGTCCATGCACTCCCCGGTGGAGACCGCCGGGGCCCGGGACCTGGGCTATATGGTGGCCGCCATGGCGGCCTTCTACCGCAGCGCCGTCACCCGGGAGGGGGACGGCAGCTACACCATCGCGTAAGCTAAGGAAAAGGAGGACTTCCCCCATGAGCCAGAACCTGCGCCAGCCCGGCTGGCAGAACGAGACCGTATTTTACCAGATCTACCCCCTGGGCTTCTGCGGCGCCCCCCTGGAAAACGACGGCCAGACCGTGAACCGCATCGCCAAGGTGAAGGACTGGCTGCCCCACCTGGTAAAGCTGGGGGTGGGGGCCGTGTACTTCTGCCCGGTGTTCGACTCGGACCGCCACGGCTACGACACCCGTGATTTCAAAACCATCGACCCCCGCCTGGGCTCCAACCAGGACTTCAAAGAGGTCTGTCAGGCCCTGCACAGCGCCGGCATCCGGGTGGTGCTGGACGGCGTGTTTAACCACGTGGGCCGGGGCTTCTGGGCCTTCCAGGACGTGCTGAAAAACCGGGAGGCCTCCCCCTACAAGGACTGGTTCCACATCAATTTCGGGGGCAACAGCGGCTACAACGACGGCCTGTGGTACGAGGGCTGGGAGGGCCACTACGAGCTGGTCAAGCTGAACCTGCAAAACCCCGCGGTAGTGGACTACCTTCTGGACTGCGTGGCCTTCTGGATGGACGAGTTTGACATCGACGGCCTGCGGCTGGACGTGGCCTACTCCCTGAGTGAGGACTTCCTGCGGCGGCTCCACGGCTTCTGCAAGGGCCGGGAGCCCGGCTTCTTCCTCTTGGGGGAGATGATCCACGGGGACTACAAGCGCATCATGAACCCGGAGATGCTGGACAGCGTCACCAACTACGAGTGTTACAAGGGCCTGTACTCGGCCTTTAACTCCCTCAATCTGTTCGAGATCGCCCACTCCCTGGCCCGGCAGTTTGGCCCCGAGCCCTGGACCCTCTACAAGGGGGAGCACCTGTTCAACTTCGCCGACAACCACGACGTGAGCCGGGTGGCCACCATCCTCACCGACGAGAAGCAGCTGCCCGCCCTGTACGCGGTGCTGTTCTCCATGCCGGGCATCCCCTGCCTGTACTACGGCAGCGAGTGGGGCGCCAAAGGCGACAAGCACCAGGGGGACGACGCCCTGCGCCCCTGCTTCGACCAGCCCCAGGAGAACGAGCTCACCGAGTTTATCGGGAAGCTGGCGAAGATCAAAGCCGGCAGCCGGGCCCTCAACTACGGTGACGTGAAGAACCTCACCCTGCGGAACAAGCAGTGGATCCTGGTGCGCCAGTGCCCCGAGGAGACCGCTATCCTGGCGGTAAACGCCGAGGAGAATCCCTGCCAGATGGAGTGCGCCTACCACGGCCCCGCCACCGAGCTCCTCACCGGGGAAAAGGCCGACCTTTCCGGCATCGTGTTCCTCCCCGGCTACGGCGTAAAGCTCTACAAGATGGGCGGTTGACATCTCCGCTGAGCCGCGGTATAATAAAGACAGAAAAAGAGAGCCTGCCGATAGACGGCTGGCCCAAGTTATCTTTTACTTAGTGAAAAGTAGCCGATTCCTTGGGAGGGGCGGCTACTTTTTCGTTCCTTGGATATATGCTATAACCAACGTGACAACGATCCCAAGGATCATCAACACAATGGAGAGCATCTCAAAGTCACTCATAAGCTGCCCTCCTTTCCACAGATTCCGTCATGCGGTTCTATGTACACAGAGGGTCCAGGCCCTCTGATTGAAGGCCAGCCGCCTACCGTTTTCTGGCAGACTCTCACGGGGATGTCCCCGCAAGCCCATTCTAGCAGAAAAAACGCCATCTTGCAACAGAAAAAGCCCCCAGGCAGCGCATAGCCTGAGGGCTTCTTTCCTAGAGTACGATTTACTCATACGCTCCTAAAATCCCGGAGCGCCCCTCAGCGGAGGGATTTTATTGCCCTGCGCGGGCACGCGCCCCGGCGCGCGAAGCGCAGAGGGATTTTCCCGTCCCACGAGCCAAGTTTCGCTTACGCTCAACTTGCTCGGCAAGAACTGCTTGGGAGTTTGCAAAACTCCCATTTTGCTTCGCAAAACCGCGCTTCTTGCGGCTTACCCCTATCCATCCCTTAAAATCCCGGAGCGCCCCTCAGCGGAGGGATTTTATTGCCCCGCGCGGTCACGGGCCCCGGTCACGGGCTTACGGGTTGTACACCACCCCGTCCTCCGCGGTCCACAGGAGGGTGCCGTGCTTTTCTAAATCTGCCAAAAGCTCGTCGTTCTCTTTCCTCCAGAGGCCCGCGTCCAATCCATCATAATAGTAAACCGCTTCGATACCCTGGTAGAGGAAGCTCTTGTCCTCCTTCGGAGAGCGGGGGAAATCCGGGACTATATCCGAGAAGGGGTAGTCCGGGTATTTTTCCATCATTTCATCCATGTCGTCCAGGTAATTTGCGGTCTGCCCGTTCAATTTCCACCAGCCATCCTCGGTGGTGGCCCACTGGTCGGTCCGGTAATTTTCCGTTCGATTTCCGGAATCGGATTCGGAATTGTCAAAGTAGGATAGCAACCCCTCCAGCGGGGTG
This sequence comes from Candidatus Acutalibacter stercorigallinarum, assembly GCA_019112625.1. GTDB lineage: Bacteria > Bacillota > Clostridia > Oscillospirales > Acutalibacteraceae > Acutalibacter > Acutalibacter stercorigallinarum. The sequence goes on from DXIW01000002.1 coordinate 5,540, forward strand.
TAGCTGGCGCTATAGACCAGGGCCGAGCCGTTTTTCCTGTCCCAGGGCTTCGCGTTGGTGCCGTCCGGGTAATAGACACGCCCCATGGTAGCGGTATAGGCAGCGTCCGTGGTGATACTGAGTATCCCATTTTCCTCGGAGATATCGAAAGTGACTTCTTCCACAGGGAGCGTCATGCAGGGGATGCTCATCCACATTCCCACCGGAATGGATACGGCGATGGCTGCCACCAGCACGATGGACACGATGGCCAACCGCTTCCGGCGGATAGACTTCTTCACTTTCCTCAGCCCCTTCGCCACGGCGGCGTCCTTGTCCGCCCCGTCCCCGGGGGTGGGGGCGGGCGCCTCCTTCAGGGCGTGGTAGGCCTCCTGGCAGGCCTCGCAGTCTTTCAGGTGCTCCTCCACCAGGGCGGCGGTGTCGGGGGAGCACACCCCGTCCACGTACAGGGGCAGCAGGTCTTGGATGACCTTACAGGTGACTTTCATTCCAATTCCTCCTTTAGCTTCAGCCGCGCCCGGTGGTAGGTGACCCGGGCCCAGCTCTCGGTTTTCTCGAACAGGGCGGCGATTTGGGCGAAGCTCAGCTCCCCAAAGGCCCGCAGCCAGAACACCTCCCGGTAGGGGTCGGGCAGCTTGTGCAGGGCTTGGTGGATTTTCATGGCGGCTTCCTTGTCCTCAAAGCGCTCCTCCAGATCGGCGGGGTCGGGCCAGGCCTCGTCCGGGGGCGGGGCCTGGGTGCGGCGGCGTTTCTTCTGCAGGGTAAACCAGGTGTTCTTGGCGATCTGGCACAGCCACACCGACAGCTTGCACTCCCCGTGGAAGGAGTCGATGGCCTTCAGCGCCTTGAAGAACGCCTCCTGGCACACCTCCTCCGCCAGGTGGGGGTCCCGGGTCAGGTGCAGGCAGTAGCCGTACACCGCGTCGTAATAAGCGGCGTAGATCTGTTCAAAATCCTCCATGCCCTCACCCCTTTTCGCCCATAAGACTGCTGTGCCGCTGTTTTGTTACAGCTTTTTTCTTTTAGCATACAATAATATTTTCCCTTTGAAAAGAGAAATTTTTTTATTGCGATTTTCCTCCTGCCCGGGTATAATCGGGCTAAAGGGAGGTGTTCCTATGGATTTGCTCACCTATTCCGTGTTTGCCATCCCCCTGTGGGTGGCCCAGTTCGCCCTGTATTTCTATCTCCGCAGCGCCCGCCGCCCCCGGAAGAGCCTCATCGCCAAGTGCGCAGGCAGCTTCCTGGCCGTGGGCAGCGCCGGGTTCGCCCTGCGCCTTGCCGGGGAGAACCCCTTCGCCCAGGTGGTCTTCTGGTTCTTCCTGCTGTGCACCGCCGCCGACGCCCTGCTGGAGATCAGCTTTGTCCCGGGCATGCTGGTGTTCGGCGCGGCCCACGTCTGCCTGATTTTCTGGCTGTGGGGCCTGAGCGCCCCCACCTGGTGGAGCCTTGCCCTGTGGGTGGCCGTGTACATCCTCACCGCCGTCCTCTTCCGCAAAGAGCTGCCCACCCTGGGCAAGCTCACCGTGCCCTTTTTGCTGTACCCGGCCCTGCTGGGGGGCAGCCTGGCCTTGGCCGCGCCCCTGCCCTTTACCGCCGGGGCCCGCTGGTGGCCCGTGGCCCTGGGCTGCCTGTTATTCTATATCTCCGACATGCTGGTGGCCAAAAACCAGCTCTCCCGCTGGCCCGACAAATGGCAGAAGCCCATCATGGCCCTGTACTGGGCCGCCCTCTACCTCATCAGCATGGGCACGTGGCCGTGCTGAACGGGAAAAACCCCTATCCGCTCACTTCGTTCGCTAACCGGGGTTTTTGGGAAGCAGCAAACCAGGGCTAAGCACGCCCTTGGGGGGTGTGCGAACGAGTCAAGTTTCGCTTCGCTCAACTTACTCGGCCGAGTTTCGCATCCGCGAAACTCGCGGCAAGATAAAAACTTATACCTCGTAGGAGGGGGTGCGGGGGAGGCGTTAAGCGCCTGTGGCGCTTTCCCAACGCCGACCGAACCGGCAGGTGAGACCTCTCCCCCGTGGGGGGATACAAAGGGGGCGCGAAGCCCCCCTTTGAAAAACTTTATATTATTATTTTGAAATTAGAAATCCCCCTCCCGCGCCAGCGCCGTCCCCTCTTCCCAAGAAGTATATATGCGCGGGAGGGGGGTGAGCGAGCGCCAGTGGCGCTCTGCCGCGAACCGACCGAGGCGGCAGCCGAGACGGGGGAGGGCGCCACATAGCCAGTCACCCCTTCCGCCGCCTCCGGCGGCACCGTCTCGCCTGCCTCCCCTAACGAGGGAGGTGCGGAAGAAGAGAACGTAAGAGAAAAACAAGGAGGAACCGCTATGAAGATCAAACTGCGCACCATTGTGGTGGACTGCGCGGACGCCCAGCGGGCGTCGGACTTTTACGCCAAGCTGCTGGGCTGGGAAAAGACCGTGGTAGAGCCAAACTGGGTGCTCATGCGGGACCCGGCCGGCGGCACCGGCCTGTCCTTCCAGGCGGAGGAGGACTACGTGCCCCCGGTCTGGCCCGAGGAGCCGGGGGAGCAGCAAAAGAGCGAGCACATGGACTTTCTGGTGGATCGCTTGAAAGAGGCGGAGGCCCACGCCCTGGCCTGCGGGGCGGTGCGCTCGCCCCAGCAGTTTTTACAGGGGGTCACCGTGTTTTTCGACCCGGACGGCCATCCCTTCTGCCTGTTCGAGGACCCCTCCTACCAATGGTAGCGAAAAAAAGAGAAAGGCCCGGGCCAGTACCCGGGCCTTCCCTTTTGGGAAAACAATGAAGAAAGACAACTGTCTCTTATATGCGATCTTTTATACGCGGTATCTGCGGGGGAAGGTGAGGGTCACCGTGGTGCCCTTGCCCTCCTGGCTCTCCAGGCGCACCTGGGCGTTGTGGAAGGCCGCCCCGTGCTTGACGATGGACAGCCCCAGCCCCGTGCCGCCAATCTCCTTCGAGTGGCTCTTGTCCACCCGGTAAAAGCGCTCGAACACCCGCTCCCGGTCCGCGGCGGGGATGCCGATGCCCGTGTCCGCCACGGAGAGTGTCACGTCCCGGGAGCTTTCCGTCACGGTTATGGTGACGCTGCCCCCCTTGCGGTTGTATTTCACAGCGTTGTCGCACAGGTTGTACACCATCTCGTCCACAATGCTCCGCACCCCCCGGATGCTCCCGCTGCCCTGCACGGCCATGGTCAGGCCCTGCTCCTTGGCGGCGGGCTCCAGGCGGCGGGCCACATCCTGGGCCAGGGCCAGCAGGTCCAGGTCCTCGCTGGGCAGCTGCACGTCCTCCTCATCCAGCCGGGACAGCCGCATGATGTCGTCCACCAGGGAGATGAGCCGCTGGGACTCGGTGTAGATGTTCCCGGCAAAGCGGGGCACGTCCGCGGGCTTTACCATGCCGTTCTGCATGATCTCCGCGAACCCGGAGATGGAGGTGAGGGGCGTTTTCAGCTCGTGAGAGACGTTGGCGGTAAACTCCCGCCGCAGGTTCTCCCGTTCCTCCCGCTCGGTGATGTCCAGAATCACCACCACGGCGCCCACCACCTCCCCGTCCCGCAGGACAGGGTTGCCCAGCACCTGGCAGCAGCGGCCGTTCTCCCGCAGCAGCTGCTGGCTGCGTCTGCCGGAGAGGGCCCCGTCCACCACGCTGCGGAAGCTGGCGCTGCGGTTCAGGGTCAGGGCGCTCTCCCGGCCGCCCGCCTGGGCGTCGGGGCAGCCCAGCAGCCGCAGGGCGCTGGTGTTGTAGGAGAGGATGTCCGTGTGGTGGTCCAGCACCAAAAAGCCCTCGCTCATGTTCTCGGTGATGGCGGTGAACTCCTCCTGCTTCTCCTTCAGGGAGCGCATCTGGGCCGCGATGGCCTGGTTCTGCTTGCTGATCTTCGTCAGCAGGGGGGAGATCTCATCGTAGGTCAGGTTCTCCTCCGGGTGCTCCAGGTCCAGCTGGTTGATGGGCGCCACGATCCGCTTGGTCAGGTAGCTGGACAGCAGCGCCGTCACCGCCACCGCCAGCAGGGCCGAGCCCACGATCCAGGGCAGCACGCTGAACAGGGCGGCGAACACGGTGTCGGTGGTGGCGGCGATGCGCAGCACCCGGCCGTCCGTCAGCTTCACCGCGTAGTAGTAGGTCTTTTCGTCAATGGTGTCCGACATGCGGGTGACCTCCCCGGCGCCGGAGGCCAAGGCCTCCCGCACCTCTTCCCGGTCCCCGTGGTTCTCCATGGCGGCGGCGTCGGCCTGGCTGTCGTACAGCACCGTCCCGTCCCCGTCAATAAGGGTCAGCCGGTTTTTGGGATTTTTCAGGCTCTCCAGGTACCCGGCCCCCAGCTGCTCCACCGCCGGCTTGATGGAGTCGGCGGTCTCCCGCACCTCGTCCTCCATGTGGCCCGCGAAATCGCTGTAGTACACAACGGTGGTAAGCACCGTGGCCAGCAGCACTGTGATGAGGGCCGTAAGGCACATATTCAAAAAAATCTTTTTTCTCATAGCACTTCTTTCCTTGTGGCGGATGAAATTAGGCCAGGGGCTTCTCCTTGCTGTCGATCTTGTACCCCACGCCCCGCACTGTCTCAATCAGGGAGCCCAGCTCCCCCAGTTTCTGCCGCAGGGTGCGCACGTGGACATCCACCGTGCGGGTCTCCCCGTCAAAGTCGTAGCCCCAGATCTTCGTCAGCAGCTTGTCCCGTGTGAGCACCATGCCGTCGTTCTCCAGCAGGGTGCGCAGCAGCTCGAACTCCTTCAAGGTCAGCTGCACCTCCCGGCCATCCACCTGCACCAGGTGCCTGGCGGGGGAGACCCGCAGCCTGCCCAGCACGTATTCGGGGGCCTCGCCCTCTGCCTCGGTACGGCGCAGCAGGGCTTTTACCCGGGCCACCAGCTCCATCATGCCGAAGGGCTTGGGCAGGTAGTCGTCGGCGCCGCTGTCCAGGCCCAGCACCTTGTCGTACTCGCTGTCCTTGGCGGTGAGCATCATCACCGGGATCTTCTGGGTGGCGGGGGCCGCGCGCAGCTTTTTCAAAACCTGCAGCCCGTCCTCCTCCGGCAGCATGATGTCCAGAAGCACCAGGCTGGGGGCCTCCTGCTCCACGGCGGCCCAGAACTGGCTGGGCCGGGCAAAGCCCTGGGTGTCGAACCCGGTGGAGTGAAGGGTGTAGGCCACCAGCTCCCGGATGCTGTTGTCGTCCTCAAGAATATAGATCATAGGTCCTCCCCGGCTCCCAAACAGGGCCGGGCCCTCCTTTTTTTAGAGAGATTCCTTCTGGCCGGTGATGGCGTATTGCACCCACTCGGCCACATTCACGGCGTGGTCGCCGATGCGCTCGAAATACTTGGCCACCATCAGCAGGTCCACGCAGAACTCGCCGCTCTCCCGGTTCTCCCCGATGAGGGCGATGAGTTCCCCCTTCACCCGGTTGAACATCTGGTCCACCGCGGCGTCGTCCGCCATGACCTTCTGGGCCAGGGGCAGGTCCCGCCGGACAAAGGAGTCCACGCTCTCGGTGACCATCTGGATGGTGGCCTCGGCCATCTCCTTGATGTGCACCTTGCTCCCGGCGATGTCCCCCTGGGTCAGGTAGGGCAGCAGCTCGGCGATGTCCGAGGCCTGGTCGCCGATGCGCTCCAGGTCGGAGATCATCTTCAGCGCCGAGGAGATCTGCCGCAGGTCCCCGGCCACCGGTTGCTGCTGCAGCAGCAGCCGCATGCACAGCCCCTCAATCTCCCGCTCCTTCTGGTCGATCTCCAGCTCGATGGGCTTTACCTGCTTGGCCAGCTTCAGGTCGTTTTCCAGCAAGGCCTTGGCGGCGGTGGAGATGGCGTCCTCGCACAGGGCCCCGGTCTTGATGAGCTCTACGTTGAGCTGTTCCAACTGCTCTTCAAATTTATTGCGCATGGTTTAGCCGAACCTCCCGGTGATGTAGTCTTCGGTGCGTTTGTCCTGGGGCATAGAGAACAGGGACTCCGTGGGGCCCGCCTCCACCAGCTCTCCCAGCAGGAAGAAGGCCGTCTTGTCCGAGATACGGGCCGCCTGCTGCATGTTGTGGGTGACGATAACAATAGTATACTTATTTTTCAGCTCCATGGCAAGGTCCTCAATCTTCGAGGTGGAGATGGGGTCCAGGGCGCTGGTGGGCTCGTCCATCAGCAGCACGTCGGGCTCCACCGCCAGGGCCCTGGCGATGCACAGCCGCTGCTGCTGCCCGCCGGAGAGGCCCAGGGCGCTCTTCTTCAGCCGGTCCTTCAGCTCGTCCCAAATGGCCGCGTCCCGCAGGGACTTCTCCACAATCTCGTCCAGCTTCACCTTCGAGCGGATGCCGTGGGTGCGGGGCCCGTAGGCGATGTTGTCGTACACGCTCATGGGGAAGGGGTTGGGCTTCTGGAACACCATGCCCACCCGCTTGCGCAGGTGGTTCACGTCCACGTTGCCGTAGATGTCCTCCCCGTCCAGCAGAATCTCCCCGGTGATCTTGCACCCCTCCACCAGGTCGTTCATGCGGTTCAGGGATTTGAGGAGAGTGGACTTGCCGCAGCCCGAGGGGCCGATAAAGGCCGTCACCTCGTTGGGGGCGATGTTCAGGTTCACGGTTTTCAGGGCCTTAAAATTCCCGTAGTATAAGTCTAGATTCCGGATGGTAAATTTATCCATGCTCGCGTTCCCTTCTCAAAAATGTTTCCTTACGCCTTGGTGAATTTCCGGGCCACAAAGGAGGACAGGGCGTTGATGCCCACCACCAGCACCAGCAGCACCACGGCGGTGGCGTAGGCGGCCTCCCGGGCCAGGCCTTCGTTCAAGAGGTTATACATGTGCACCGCCAGGGTGCGGCCGGAGTCCATGGGGTCGATGGCCACTTTCGCCACCGAGCCGGAGGTGAACATCAGCGCCGCGGTCTCGCCCACGATGCGCCCGATGCCCAGGATGATGCCGGACAGGATGCCGGGCATGGCCGAGGGCAGGATGATGCGGAACACCGTGCGCAGCTTGCCGGCCCCCAGGCCGAAGCTGCCCTCCCGGAAGGAGTCGGGCACGCTCATCAGGGCCTCCTCGGTGGTGCGCATAATGAGGGGCAGGATCATAATGGCCATGGTCAGGGCCCCGCCCACCATGGAGTACCCCCAGCCAAAGCTGATGACGAAGAACAGGTAGCCGAACAGGCCGTACACAATGGAGGGGATGCCGGACAGGGTCTCGGCGGTGATGCGCACCACCCCCACCAGCTTGTTGCCCCGCCGGGCGTACTCCACCAGGTAGATGGCGGAGAAGATGCCCACCGGCACCGCCACCACCAGGGACAGCACCGTCATCAGCACAGTGTTGATGAGGGCGGGCAGCAGGGAGGCGTTCTCGCTGGTAAACTCCAGCTCGAACAGGGAGGGCTTCAGGTTGGGCAGGCCCATAATCACGATGTAGGCCACCAAAAACAGCAGTACCGCCACGGTGAGCACGGCCGCCGCCGTCACCAAAATGCGCAGCACCAGGGACAGGGGAGAGGCCTTGTACTGCAGCATGGTCTGCTTGAAGGTGGGGGTATTGATGGCCTGGACGGCCGCCTCCCCCTGGGCGCCGGCTTTCTTAAAAGGGTTGCTCATGCCTGGGCCTCCTTTCTCTTCAGCACCGAGAACAGCAGGTTGATGATGAGGATGAACACGAACAGCACCACGCCGGTGGCGATGAGGGCCTCCCGGTGCAGGCCGGTGGAGTAGCCCATCTCGGTGACGATGTTGCCCGTCAGGGTGCGCACGCCGTCTAAAATGCTCCCGGGGATGCGGGGCTGGTTGCCGGCGATCATAATCACAGCCATGGTCTCGCCGATGGCCCGGCCCACCCCCAGGATGATCCCGGCCAGGATGCCGGACTTGGCCGCGGGCACGGTGACGAAGAACACGCTGCGCTCGTGGCTGGCCCCCAGGGCCAAAGCGCCCTCGTAGTAGCTGTCGGGCACGGCCCGGATGGCGCTCTCCGACACGCCGATGATGGTGGGCAGGATCATAATGCCCAGCAGGATGGAGGCGGTGAGGATGCTCTTGCCGTGGTTGCTGCCGAAGAGGGCCTGCATCATGGGCACGATGACCATCAGCCCGAAGAAGCCGTAGACGATGGAGGGGATGCCCGCCAGCAGGTCCACTGCGGGCTTCAGGACCTTATACAGCCCCTTGGGACAGAACTTGGCCATGTAGATGGCGGCCAGCAGCCCCAGGGGCACCCCCACGATGATGGCCCCGGCGGTGACGTAGATACTGCCCAAAATCATGGGGAAGATGCCGTACATGTCGGCGTTGGGCCGCCACTCGGTGCCCAGGAGGAACTCCACGGGCCCGATCTCGGCGATGGCGGGGATGCCGTTGGCGAACAGGTAGATGCAGATCAGGGCCACGCACAGGATGGAGATACAGGCGGCCACCAGAAAGACGATGCGCATCACCGTCTCCCGCAGATTCCCTTTCCGGCTGCCCAGCAGGGACTTTTTCCCCTTGCTCTGGGCGCCGGAGCGATTCATATCCATTTCCGTATTGATTCCTCCTCTTATCGCAGGAAAAGGGCCGGGGGATGCCCAGGCCCTTTTCAGTCAAATGGTACCTTGCCTCAGGCCACTTCGCTCCAGTCGGTGACGTTGCCCAGGTAGATGTCCCGCACCTGCTCGGTGGTCAGGTCCTCGATGGGGGATTCGTTGTTCACGATGATGGCGATGCCGTCGGTGGCGATGACCGTGTTCACCAGGCCGGCGTCCAGCTCTTCCTGCTTCAGCTCGCGGGAGGCCATGCCGATGTCGCTCATGCCGTTGATGGCGTCGGTCATACCGGTGGTGGAGTCAGAGGTCTGCAGCTCGATCTCCACGTTGGGGTTCACGGCGTTGTAGCCCTCGATGAGCTTCTGCATCAGGGGGGAGACAGAGGAGGAACCGGAGATGGTGACAGAGCCGGAAGCGCCGTTGCTCTCAAAGGCCTCCACATCGGCTACGGGGATGTAGTCCTCCGCCACAATGGCCTGGCCCTCAGTGCTCATGATGTAATTCATAAAGTCCTGGGCGGCCTCGTTCTGCAGCTCGCCCTTGGTGGCCACGTTGAAGGGACGGGACACAGTGTAGCTGCCGTTCTCGATGTTCTCGGCGGTGGGCTCCACGCCGTCGATCTTCACACCCTTCACGGTGTCGTCCAGAGAACCCAGGGAGATGTACCCGATGGCCCCGGTGTTGCCGGCCACAGTCTGGATCACGACTTCGGTGGAGTTGGAGATCTCGGCGTCCACGGTGGTCATGTCGTTGCCCTCTTCGTCCTCTACGCCAATCAGCTCAACGAAAGCGCCCCGGGTGCCGGAACCGTCCTCACGGGAGACCACGGTGATGGGGCCCTCAGCGGCAGTGCCCTCAGTGGAAGCGGCCTCGCCGCTCTCCTCAGAGGCCTCGCTGGAAGCCTCAGAAGAAGCCTCGCTGGAAGCGGAGGAGGTGGAGGCGGAAGCGCTGCTCTCAGAGGAGCTGCTCTCGGTGTTGCCGCAGGCGGCCAGCATAGAGACGCACAGCGCGGCGGCCATCAAAATGGAAATTGCTTTTTTCATAACGTAGACCTTCCTTTTTTCTTTCCAAAGATTTTGGTTTTCGCTTGCAGGCCCTAGTGTACGACAGCTTTGTAAAATGTAAAACCGGCGGTTTGTTAAATCGAGGTTAAGTAAAATCCCTCTTTTTCCCGGGTTTGTAAAATTGCCCAGCTTCCCAGTATTTCGGGGATTTCTCTTGGTCAAACCCTCCTCCGCCCCGCGGCGCGGGCGCCGGGCCGCCGGGCGCGGCCCTTCCCGCCCGCGCCTCCCTCCTCACCTGCCCCCCTTCCCGCCCGCGCCCCTTCCCGAATTGACATTCGGCCGGGAATGGGGTATCATGGAAGGAGTTTGGAACGACCCTTATTTTTCATAGTATAGAAAGCATAAGTTCGGGAGGGACGCATATGAAACTATCCCTGCTGCTGGAAGCCCTGGGCATCCGGGAGGGCTTTGCCGAGACAGACATCACCGACCTGGTGTACGATTCCCGGAAGGCCGGGCCCGGCTGCGCCTTTTTCTGCCTGCGGGGCTCCGCCGCCGACGGGCACAAGTACGCCCCCCAGGCCGCAAAAGCCGGGGCCGCCGCCGTCATCGCCGAGGAGCCCGTGGAGGCCCCCGGCGCCCAGGTCATCCTGGTGCCGGACACCCGGAAGGCTCTGGCCCTGATGAGCGCCGCCTTTTTCCGCCGCCCCGCCGAGGGGGACATCACCGTCATCGGCGTCACGGGCACCAAGGGCAAAACCACCACCGCCTATATGATCGCCTCCATCCTGGAGGCCGCCGGCCACAAAACCGGGGTCATGGGCACCATCGGGGTGAAGATCGGCGACGCCCTCATCCAGACGGACAACACCACCCCCGCCAGCTACGAGGTCCAGAAGTACCTGCGCCAGATGGCGGACGCGGGCTGTGATTACTGCGTGATGGAGGCCTCCTCCATCGGCCTGAAGGACCTGCGGGTCTACGGCTTCCCCTTCGCCGTGGGGGTGTTCACCAACTTCTCCGAGGACCACATCGGCGGGGTGGAGCACAAGGATATGCAGGAGTACATGGAGAGCAAGGCGAAGCTCTTCTCCATGTGCAAAGTGGGCGTGGTCAATGGCGACGACCCCAGCCTGCCCGGCATCCTGCGGGGCCATACCTGCCAGGTTAAGACCTACGGCTTCGGGGAGGGCCTGTGGCTCACCGGCCACAACTGCCGCCATCTGAACAAGCCCGGCTTCCTGGGCGTGGCCTTCGAGGTCACCGGCGCCCTCCAGTTCACCGCGGAGGTGGGCATCCCCGGCCGGTTCAACGCCTACAACGCCCTGGCGGCCATGGGGGCCTGCCAGGTGCTGGGCATCCCGGTGGAGGCCATGAAGCAGGGCCTGGCCGCCGTAAAGGTAAAGGGCCGGGTGGAGCCCGTCCCCGTGCCCGGGGACTACACCCTGCTGCTGGACTACGCCCACAACGGGGTGGGCATGGAGAATATCCTCACCACCCTGCGGGAATATAACCCCAGCCGGCTCATCTGCATGTTCGGGGCCGGGGGCAACCGGCCCAAGGTCCGCCGGTACGAGATGGGGGAGATCTGCGGCAGATTGGCGGACCTCTCCGTCCTCACCGCCGACAACTCCCGGTTCGAGGATGTGAACGACATCATCGCCGACATCAAGGTGGGCATGGAAAAAACCGGCGGCAAGTACATCGTCATTCCCGACCGCCGGGAGGCCATGGCCTGGTGTCTGGAAAACGCCCGGCCCGGGGACATCGTGGTGTTCGCCGGCAAGGGCCACGAGGACTACCAGGAGATCAACGGCGTCAAACACCCCTTCGACGAGCGGGTCATCATCCGGGAAATTCTGGACGGGAAACGCTGAGGGAAGTTTTTTATAGAAAAGAGAGGGGACGCCCTGGCGAAAAGCGGCTATCGCGGAACCCGACAACAGCGGGGACCGGGACGGGCCGCGCGGGGGTTTCCCACGGCTGCGGCCGCCGGGGCCGCGCGGAGCTGCTGAGGCGCGCGGAGCCGCTGAGGCACGCGGAGCTGCCGGGCGCCGCGTGCAGCTGCAGCTGGCAGAACACATAAGGGGAAAAGCCCTGGGCCGCAGTCCGGGGCCTCCCCAAAACTGATGAATGGGAGCGGCGTATGAGACTGAAAATTTCCGAGATCGTGAAAGCCTGCGGGGGCAAGCTCCTCTGCGGGGATGAGAACACCCCGGTGACCTCCTTTTTCACCGACAGCCGCCAGGCCAAGGCCGGGGCCATGTTCGTGCCCATCCGGGGGGAGAACACCGACGGCCACCGCTACATCGGCGCCGCCCTGGAGGCCGGGGCCTGCGCCTCCTTTACCGACCACGAGGTGCCCGCCGGGGAGAAGCCCCTGGTCCTGGTCCACGACTGCCGCCAGGCCCTGCAAAAGACCGCCGCCTGGTACCGGGGTCAGTTCGCCATCCCCGTGGTGGGCATCACCGGCAGCGTGGGCAAAACCACCGCCAAGGAGATGGTGGCCCAGGCCCTCTCCGCCCAGTTCAAGGTGCTCAAGACCGCCGGCAACCAGAACAGCCAGGTGGGGGTCCCCATCACCGTCTGTGGCCTGAAAAAGGACCACACCGCCGCCGTGGTGGAGATGGGCGTCTCCATGCCCGGGGAGATGGCCCGCATCGCCGGGGTGGTAAAGCCCACCTGCGCGGTTATCACCAACATCGGCGTGTCCCACATCGAGTTTATGAAGTCCCGGGAGAACATCATGGCCGAGAAGTCCCGCATCGCCGACTACCTCCCGCCGGAAGGGGCCCTGTTCGTCAACGGCGACGACGACCTGCTGCCCACCCTGCGGGACACCTGCGGCCACAAGGTGGTCACCTTCGGCCTGGGCCCCGGCTGCGACTGGCGTGCCACCGGCCTCAACGAGGCGGACAAGGGCACCTTCTTCACCTGCGCCGGCCCCGGCGGGGAGAAGATCGAGATGTTTGTCCCCGCGGCGGGGCAGCACAACGTGCGCAACGCCCTGGCCTCCATGGCCGTGGCCCGGTACCTGGGCGTCCCCGCCCAGGACGCGGTGCGGGCCATCGCCGCCTACAAGGCCCCGGCCATGCGCCAGCAGATTCTGGAGACCGGGGGCCTCACCCTCATCGACGACAGCTACAACGCCAGCCCCGACTCCATGCGCAGCGCCATTGACGTGCTGGCCGGCCGGGACGTGCCCGGCAAGCGGGCCGCCGTGCTGGCGGATATGCTGGAGCTGGGGGACTACGCCAGCCAGGGCCACTTCGAGGTGGGCCAGTACGCGAAAGAAAAAGGCGTGGACCTGCTCATCGCCGTGGGCCCTCTCTCCAAAGACATCGCCGCGGGCTTTGGCAAAGAGGCCAAGTGGTTCGCCACCAACGCCGAGGCCATCGTCTGCCTCAAAGAACACCTGGCCCCCGGGGACGCGGTGCTGGTCAAGGGCTCCCGGGGCATGCACACCGAGGAGATCGCCGCCGCCTTGAAAGGAGAGACCGACACATGAAAAAACTGGGGGACTTCGCCCTGGGCCTGCAGCACGTGGGCCTGCCCACCAACGATTTGAAAGCCACCATCGCCTTTTACGAAAGCCTGGGCTTCGAGACCGTCTACCAGGTGCGCAACGAGGCCGCCGGGGAGGACGTGGCCTTCCTCCGGCTGAAAAACCTGACCATCGAGGCCTACGAAAACGGGCAGGCAGCCATGCAGTCCGGGGCCATCGACCACATCGCCATCGACGTGGACGACGTGGAGGCCGCCTACCGCCTGGCCCAGGAGCAGGGGTACCAGATCGTCAGCAACGGCGTGGAGTTCCTGCCCTTCTGGCAGAAGGGCGTGAAGTTCTTCATCCTCCTGGGCCCCAACCAGGAGCGCGTGGAGTTCAACCAGTACCTTTGATAAAACAGAACAAGGCCGCCCGGTTTCCAGCCGGACGGCCTTTTGTCATGGCTTTTCACTTGTCACCCGAAGATGGCCCCCAGGTCGCCCCCCAGGGCGTCCTCCACCGCCTCGTAGTCGTGCTTGCAGGAGTTGCACATGTTGGACCACCAGATGCTGTTCTTGTTGGAGCTGTCCGTGTAGGTGCGGCCGCACACCGGGCAGGTGCTCCCGCCTCCGCCGGAGTCACTGCCGCCGCCCCCGGAGAAGCTGACGGTGCCGTTTAAGGCGAAGGCCAGCACCAGGGCCGCCACCACGATCAGCACTCCCCCGGTGGTAAAGGGCAGCAGCCCCCACCGGGTACCCTTGCCGGTGAAGAAGGGCGGCGTAAACAACGCCAGCCCCAAAAACAGTAGGGGAGAGGAGAAGGTGGAGGGGGCGAGCCCCATGTTCACCCCGGAGAACAGGGCGCTCCCCAGCCAGATCACCAGAACGATGCCAAAGGCCAGCAGCACGGTCCACCGCGCCCCCCGGCCCTTGCCGGTAAACATGCGCAGGGCCGAGAAAAACAGCGCCGCCGCGCAGAACAGGTCCAGCAGCACCGGGGTGGTGTAGTACAGGGTGATCTCCCAATCCTCCGCCTCGCTGGCGAAAAGATTTGAGATCACCGCCCCTGTCTGGCAGAGGTACCCCGCCGCCAGCAGCAGCATGGCAGCCCCGGCCAGCTGGGGCGAGGGCTTCTTCAGCAGCAGAGCCGCCGCCAGCACCACCGGCCCCAGCAGCAGGCACAGGCTGGCGAAAAATCCCAGGGACACCTGGGGTACCGTCGTGAACAAACTCAGGTAGGAGGAAAAGCTGCTCACCACCAAGATCACGCACAGCAAAAAGGGCGCCGAGCACAGCCGCTGCGGGAGCGTCCCCGGCGCGGGCGGGGCGATGGGCGGCTCAGCCGGGGCCTTTTTGAACTTGGCCCGCACCACCAGGCCGCAGCACACCAGGGCCAGCAGCAAAAGGCCCCCAAGCACCAGGAACATCATCATACACAGCCATCTCCTTTTCCACGGGCGCAGCCGCCCTTCCTGTCACCAGAATAGCACAAAAATTCTCACAAATCAATGCGGTTTTCATGTTTCTTTTTCGATTTCCCCCATCCCCGCCCCTGTGCTATAATAGGAGAAAACACGGGAGGGATACCATGGCAGCCTATGTGGTGTGGGATTGGAACGGCACCCTGTTCGACGACGTGGCGCTCTGCATCCAGGTGATGAACGGGATGCTGGAAAAACGGGGCCTGCCCCGGCTGGCCGGGCCGGAGCAGTACCGGCAGGTGTTCACCTTCCCGGTGGAGGAGTATTACAAGGCCCTGGGCTTCGACTTCGGCCGGGAGCCCTTCTCCCAGCTGGCGGTGGAGTACATCTCCGAGTACGACCGCCGGGCCCTGGGCTGCCCCCTGCGCGCCGGGGCGGAGGCCGCCCTGGCGGAATTACACCGCCGGGGGGTAAAACAGGTGATCGCCTCGGCCTCCCACAAAATGGCCCTGGAGGAGCAGGTAGCCCACCTGGGCGTTGCCGGGTATTTCCAGGCCCTTCTGGGGGTGGAGGACAGCCTGGGCCGGGGCAAATCCGGCCTGGCCGGGGACTTTCTGCGCCAAGCCGGGGCCGTCGGCGACGCCCTCTTCGTGGGCGACACCCTCCACGACTGGGAGACCGCGGCCGCCCTGGGCTGCCCCTGCGCCCTCCTCGCCGGCGGCCACCAGGCCCGCCCCCGCCTGGAAGCCACCGGCGCCCCGGTGCTGGATACCTTCCAAGAACTCCTGGCCCTGCCCCAACTGGCCGGGCGGTAAACACAAAGCGAGCCTCCCCCACCCGGGGGAGGCTCTTTCCTCCCGCAGAGCAAATCCCGCTTTGCCATGCCCAAGGCGACTGGGGGAGTTTCTTTTTCGCTCTTCGCTCTTCATTTTTCCCTTCTCTTCCTCCCACCCAAAAAAGGTACGCCTAGCCCTAGCTTACTGCAAAGGGGTTTCAAAGGGGGATGCAATCCCCCTTTGAAATGAGATGTATAGAATAGTCTCCCCCTCCCGTACAAGAAAGCCACCCTCCCGCACTCATTTCCCTTACGGGAGGGGGCAGGGGGGTGGGAACCGCCGAGAAAGCCCCCTCCGTCATGCCGCAGGCATGACACCTCCTCCATAGGGGAGGCAAGTCTCGGCTCCTCCTATGGGGCGATGGTCGCCAGTGGCGACCGTCCATCGCCGACCGAGGCGGCAGGTGAGAGGCTGTCACGGCATGGCCGTGACTGAGAGGGCCTCCTTCTTCATTCCTCCCTATTTCAAGCCCCTTTGCAACTACAATAGAAAAAAGAAATCCCTCCCACAACGGCGAGCCGGTTTCCCTGGCGCAGTAAAGTTGTGGGAGGGGGGTAGGGGGGAACGAGTCAAGTCTCACTACGTTCGAACTTACTACGAGTTATCCTCGCTCCCGCTCGGCTAACTCGGCAAGAACCGCTTTGCTGTGCAAAACCGCGGTTCTTGCGGCCTTCCGCTGTACTTGGTGCCTGCACGACCCGGAGTTTTCTTGTCATGTCTGGCCGCTGACGATCCGCCCGTCCTTCAGGTGGAACACCCGGTCCGCCTGGGCGGCGATCTCGTTGTCGTGGGTGATGAGCACCACGCACCGGCCCTCTTCGTGGGCCAGCCGCAGCAGGATGTCGATGATGTTCTGGCTGTTCTCCGAGTCCAGGTTGCCCGTGGGCTCGTCCGCCAGAATCACCTTGGCGTCGCTGGCCAGCGCCCGGGCGATGGCCACCCGCTGCTGCTCGCCGCCGCTCATCATCTTGGGGAACTGCCCCGCGATGGTCTGGGGCAGGCCCACCAGCTCCAGCAGCTGCCGGGCCTTTTCCCGGGCCGCTTTGCCCTTTACCCCAGAGAGCTCCATGGGGTAGGTCACGTTCTCCAAGGCGGTGAGCAGCGGGAACAGATGGAAGGCCTGGTACACCACGGCCACCTCCTGGCGGCGGTACTTGTCCCGGTCCAGCTGGGCGGTAGGGGAGCCGCCGTAGAGCACCTCCCCGGTGTCGGGCAGGTCCAGCCCGGCCAGCAGGGAGAGCAGGGTGGTCTTGCCGCTGCCGGAGCGCCCCACCAGGGCGGCCATCTCCCCCAGCTCGAACTCACAGGAGACGCCGTTCAAGGCGTGGACCGTCTGGTAGCGGGTGCGGTAGGTATAGGTAACGTCCTTTGCCGTTAAAATGCTCATGTGCGTGACCTCCTTAGTCTGCGGCCGCAAGCACGGCCAGCACGTCGCCGCCCAACAGCAGCAGCACCGCCGCGGCGCTGCCCAGCAGGAAGGCACAGAAAAAGCCCAACCCGGGCAATAGCAGAGAGGCGAGGGGCAGTCCCAGCGCCAGCCCGCACCCGATGAGGGAGATCCCCACCCCCACCAGGGCGGGGATGGCGCTCTCCCCGAAGAACAGGAAGAAGATGCGCCCCCGGCTCACCCCCAAAGACCGCTGCAAAGCGATCTCCTGCCGCCGGCTCTGAATGAGCAGGTACGAGGCCAGCAGGGCGATGAGGGCCGCCGCGGCCAGCACCCCGGGCCACAAAGCCTGTAAGAGGCTCAAGGAGCGCAGGGTGGGCTCCGCCGAGGCGATGTACAAACTGTCGTTGATGACCGCGGTGCGGCCGTATTCCGCGAAGGAGTTGAGGGTCCGGTCCACCGGGTTGATGCCCAGCTCCTTTAGCTCCTCCTTCAGGGGGTTCAGGTTGTCCGGGTCGGTGATGGCCATGCTGGCCTGGCTGGGCCAGAGGTTCAGCTTCATGGCCTTCAGCTCCCGGCGCATGGTCCAGTAGGAGCACACCATGTTGGTCCCGGCGTAGGCCGGGGGCAGCTCCCGGTAGGTGCCCGCCACCGTCAGGGTGGTCTCCTCGCCCCGGAACACCTGGCCCTGGCGGGAGGTGTACAGCACCACGGTGACGCTGTCCCCGGGGGACAGCCCCATGCGCTGGAACTTCCCCTCCTCCAGCAGGCACACCGCTTCCTCCCCCTGGAAGAAGCTGTCCCCGTCGTACCCGTCAAAGTAGGTGACCGCGTCCGCGCCTGCCTCCTCGAAGGGGGAGTCGTCGGTAAAGGCCTCTACGGTCTGCACCCACCAATTCCCCAAAAAGGCGTCGTCGTCCTCGGTGCCGTCGGAGAAGAAGGAGGTGGCCCGGTAAAACCCCGGCTCCGCCAGGCCCGATTCCTCAATGGCCTGCAGCCGGTCGTCGTAGATGATCAGGTTCTTGGTGCTGGTCCCCGCCACGTTGGTAAAGGTGAGGGTCAGGTCGTAGTCCTCCTCCAGCCGGTCCAGCTCCCCCTGGTACGAGGCCACCGCCCCGGCAAAGAGAAACAGCATGGCGCTCAGGCCCACGGCCACCGCCAGGGCCAGCAGCCCCTTGCGGCTGTGGCGGGCAAGGCTCCGGAACAAGTCTTTGCAAAAGAACATAGCGCAGCCTCCTCCCTTATTCTTGGGTGAGCAGGGCCATGGGCTCCTGCTTGAGGACATAGGCGGCAAACCCGATGGACAGTGCCGCCCCGGTGAAAAACAGCGCCAGCCCCGCCCCGGCCGTGGCCTGGGGAGAGGGTGAGCCGTCGTAAGCGTACTCCTGGTCCTGAGAGGCGTCGAACAGGTCGCTGTACTCCCGGCTGAAGCCGGAGGCCGTCCCCTGCTGGTAAATCTCCTCCGACACCTTCCCGGTGACCACATAGCCCCCCGCGGCCCCCGCCGCGATGGCCAGGGCCGCCGCCAGCAGCACGCTGCACAGCAGGAAGGCCGCGGCCTGCCGCCGCTTGGTGCCCAGGGAGACCTGGATGGCCGCCTCCCGCTTTTTCCGGCCAATCTGCAAGTAGACGAAGAACACCAGCAGGCACAGGGCGCTCACCGCCCCGGCCCCCAGCAGCAGGGCGGCCGCCAGGCTCACGGCGTCCAGGCCCTTCTTCACCGAGGTGAACCCCTTGTCGTTGATGGTCACCGACAGGTAGTCCCGGTACTCCGACTGCTCCACCGCGGCCATGAAATCCCCGGCCGTGCCGTTCTCCAGCTGGAAGGACACGTTGGCGTCGTCCAGCGGGCCGCCCAATAGGGTGGGCAGGCTGTCAAAGTCGAAAGAGGCCGCGGGGACGATGACCTGGTTGTACCCCAGCTTCGCCGTGGCGGAGGTGTACAGGTCGGCGTCGGAGGTAAACCCCGTGGCGTCCTCGGTGTAAATGCCCACGATCTCGTACTCGCCCCCGGCGGTCTGGGTCAGAGGCTGGGCGGAGAAGAATTCCGCGCCCCCAGAGTCCCGGCTGGGGAACAGGCTGGAGGTGGTGACCCCGTAGCACGCCCCGTACCAGGTCAGGTCGATGGTGTCACCCACCTCTAAGTAGTTGCCAAACTCCCCCTCGCCCTCCAGGTCCCGGGCCAATGTCTCCGGCACCATGCACACCTTGGCCCCGCTGGCGAACTCCGCGGCGGTGATCTCCCGCCCGTACTTCACCGAGGCCGTCCCCCGGTAGAAGGGGTCCAGTAGGGAGAGGCTGTTGGTGGGCACCGTGGGGAACAAGGGGGACACCCCGTACTCCCGGGTGAACAGGTCGATGTTCTCCTGGTAGCGCAGAAAGGCCTTCCCCATGTCCGTGTCCCAGAAGTCCGGGGTGAGCTCATAGGCCACCTGGTCCGCGGAGACCTGCTCCATCCCCGTCTTGGTGGCGTCGTTTTCCAGGGTGAGGGCGGAGAGGAAGTACAGGTTCTCTTCCCCGTAGCCCAGGGTGGCCTGGGCCACATAGGTGGTCCCGGCCTTCAGGTGGATAGGGTAGCTGGCCAGGTCCATGGGCCAGTAGAGGACGCCGATGGGCGGCTGCTCCACCTCCTCGTGAAGGTTCACGCCGTTGATATAGGCGTTCAGGGTAAACCCCGAATACGCGAAGTGCTCGTCCATAAATTCCGGGTCGTCCGAGTCCACATCCTCCATAGGGGTAAAGGTGAGAATGTACCCGAAGGTCAGGGGCGAGGCGGTGATGAGCTCCGTCCCATCCTCCTTCACCCCAGTGGAGATCAGGGTGGGCCGGTTCTCCACCGGCAGCAGGCCGGGCAGGCCCTCCAGCACGTCCTCGGGCAGGATGGTGGTGAACACATCCTCCTCGTACCCGGTGGAGATGGTGGTGCCGTTCCCCAGGTCGTACACGGGGATTTCCGTCCCGTCCGGCGCCTGGGTGATACTGCCCACGGTCTCGTAGCTTTCCTCCACCTCCCGCAAAGCGGCGGTGCAGCTGTAGTACAGGTTGGCCCCCACCACCAGCAGCCCGGCGGACAGCGCCAGCAGCAGGAAGAACAGCAGCGTTTTCCAGGGGGTGCGCAGCAGCTGCTTCACAGCGGTGCGGAACATCATACTAACCCCTCCTCTCAGCGTAATTTTCTAATTTAGCAAATTACAGCGCTAAAACTTTAGGATAATATTACCCTATCCCGGCCACTTTGTCAAGTGGCCGGACCTTTCCCTGTCCGCGGCCAACGCGAAAGGGCCGCCGTATTCGCCCCGGCGGCCCCAGCTTTCCCGATTCTCCCTGTCACGGCTCCGCCGCCTGGGAGGGCACGCTGGCCGTGGACTCCCCCTCCGGATGGGACACCGTGGGTTCGATGTAGCTTAAGGGCTCGTCTATGGAAAACTCACAATAACCCAGGCTGTCCACACACAGCCGGTAGGAGCCTGCCACCTGGAACAAGCCCCGGGGCACGGTGTATTCCACAGGGAGGGCCCCCGCGCCGCCGCCGATCACCTGCGTGTACTCTGCCTGGATATTCGCGTCGTAGACCGTGTACCAGGTGTCCTCATAGAGGAAATCCACCCAATAGTTGGGCCCGCAGGTGGTATCGCCCTGCTTTTCCAAAGTGAGGTACACCGAGTCCGTCTGGGAGCTCTCATCGTCTCCCGTGGGCCCAATGCGGTCGAAGGAGAAGCGGACCCCCTCTTGGGTCGAGGGGAGGGCCGCGGCCTCCTCCCACTGGGGGAATTTCATTTCTATGTCCCCCTCCGGCTGGGACACCGTGGGCGCGGCGTCGCCCCCATACTGCTCCGCCGGCACGGCGGTGGCCTTCCCGGTGGTAGCGTCGTACTCGTACACCACGCTGGCCGAGGACTCCTTCTCCGGCTCCGGCGCTCGGGACACCGCGCTGCCCAGAGGCTCCTCCACCGTAAACTCGCAGTAGCCCAAATTCCATACGTAGATACGATAGGTCCCCGTGATTTGAAACAGTCCGGCCGGAACCAGATACTTCATGCTTACTTCCGGTTCTTCTCCGAGATAGCGGGAACGCCCTCCATATACAGTGGCGTCATAGACTGTGTACCACGCCCCTTTGAATTGATACTCAATAATATGGCCGTCCCCGCCGGTGTAGGGGCCGTCCGTCCCTCGATGGAGGGTAACATTCACTTGGTCTTTTACAGTATCGCCCAAATCGATACCCGTTTCAATGCCGTCAAACGTGATCTTGACCCGAGGGTCCGTATCCCGTTCCTCCGCCTCTCTCCACTGGGCGAACAGGGCGGCGGGGCTCGCCTCCTCGGTGGCCACCGCGCTGCCCGTGGGCTCCTCTACGGTAAACTCACACACGCCCATGTCCTCCACCACCAGGCGGTACTCCCCGGTGACGGAAAACAGCCCAGCGGGCACCCGGTACTCCAGGGTGGCGTCCTCCAGAGCGCTGGCCAGCCAGACGCCCAACGTATTCTGGAACTGGGTGGCGTACACCGTGTACCAGCTGTCCCCCTGGCGGTAGTCCACCCGGTAGTTGCCCCCCTCCAGATAGGGCTGGTGAGGCTCCAGGGTCACCAGCACCCGGTCCATGCCGTCTGTCCCGGCCCGGCTGGTGTCAATGCCCCCATAGGCCAGGGCGGTGGGATAGGCCGCCTCCTCGAGGGCGGCGGCCTCCTCCCACTGGGGGAAGTTCCCCGCGCCGCCCCCCGTCTGGGGCGACAGGAGGAAGAACCCTCCCACCCCCAGCAGGACGATCAGCGCCGCGATACACATAAAGGGCCACAGAGGCCGGCTGCGTTTCATGGTCCACCGCTCCTTTCCTCGGTAAACAAACACACAGGCAAAACGACTATAATTTTCCAATTCTAGTATAGCAAAACTGGGGGGGTTGTCAAGCCTTTTTTTCCTTCGCCACGATTTTGCACCCCCCGTCCTCCCGGGCGGTCATCAAAAAGATGTCCTCGATTCGAAGCCCGGCCTCCCGGGCCTTCGCCTCCACCCAGGCCCGGTCCTTCCCGCACAGCTGCAGGGAGTGGTCGCTGATCTCCCCATCGCTGACCACCGCCGCCTCCAGGCCCGCAAAGGGCGCCGCCACCCCCGCCTGCTTCGGGGTGAGGGGGTCGCTCTCCGGGTACTTGATGACGCTCATCATCCCGTTTGTCTCGATGATGGCGTAGGCCACCTCCTCCAAATAAAACACGTTGTTCTGCCGTAGCTGCTCCAGCAGGTCCTCGGTGGTCATGCGCAGGCGGCGCATCTGCTCCTGTAAGATTTTCCCCCGCTCCACCACCACCATGGGCCGGCCGCACACCAGCCGCCGGAAGGCCCCGCTCTTCAGCATCCCCCAGGAGGCCCCCACCTCGCACAGCACCAGGGCCCCCATGGGGATAAGCCCCGTCCATAAAGGCTGGTCCTGCTGCTGGATGGGCAGCACCGCCAATTCCGACAGCAGCAGGGTGGCCACCAGCTCCGAGGTCTGTAATTGGCTGATCTGCCGCTTGCCCATCACCCGCACACTCAGAAGGATGGCCCCGTACATCAAAAACGTCCGCAACAGGGAGACTGCCATACCATCACCGTCCTTTTTCCTTTAGTGTGGGGCAGGCAGGGCGATTTTATGAGCCTGCATAAGCCCGTCCCCGGCGGGCAAACTAGCAAAAACCGGAAAGGGGCGGCGCTATGGAGCGGCTGAGCCAGAGCTTAACGGAGAACACCCAATTCTTCCAGCAGAAATTTCAAAACGCCATGGACTTCATGCTCCGGGAGCTGGACCTGGGCGGGGTGAGGGCCGCCCTCCTGGGCCTGGACGGCCTGGTGAACAAGCAGGTCATCACCCTGAGCATCCTCGACCCCCTCCTGGCGGCCCCGCCCCCGGAGAAGCCGGGAGAGACCGCCCTCTCCTACATCGAGGGGCAAGTGCTGGGCACCATGGAGCAAAAGCGGGTGGGGGACACCGCCCAGGCCCTCACCCTGCTGATGAGCGGCTTTGCCCTCCTGCTGGTGGAGGGCTGCCGGGAGGGCCTGGCCTTCGGGGTGCAGGGCTTTGCCACCCGTGGCCCGGAGGAGCCCCAGAACGAGGTGATGCAGCGGGGCGCCAAAGACGGCTTTACCGAGAGCTTCCTCACCAATATCGCCATGATCCGCCGCCGCCTGAAAACCACCGACCTGAAATTCGAAAAGGTGGAGGTGGGGGCCCAAAGCCACACCCCCCTGGCCCTCTGCTACCTCCAGGGGGTGGCCTCTCCCCAGATACTGGCCCAGGTCAAGCAGCGCCTGGCCGCCTGCGATCTGCAGACCGTGCTGGGGGCGGGGTACCTCTCCGGCTTTCTGGACCGGGGCCGGCTCTTCCGTGGGGTGGGCATGACCGAGCGCCCCGACGTGGTCTGCGGGAAGATCGAGGAGGGCCGCATCGCCATCCTGGTGGAGGGCACCCCCAGCGCCCTGCTGGTGCCCTTCCTCTTCGTGGAGAACTTCCAGACTTTGGACGACTATCTGGCCCGGCCCTTTTACGGCACCTTCCTCCGCTGGCTGAAGTACGCCGCCTTCTTTTTAAGCGCCTTCCTGCCGGGGCTGTACGTGGCCATCGTCACCCACCACCCGGAGATGCTCCCCGAGGCCCTGCTCCTTAAAATCGCCGAGTCCGAGTCCCAGACCCCCTTCCCCATCATGGCCGAGACCCTCCTGCTCTACTTCCTCTACGAGGTGCTGCGGGAGGCGGGCCTCCGGGCGCCCCGGTCCCTCTCCGCCACGGTGAGCATTGTGGGCGGCCTGGTGGTAGGGGATACCGCTGTGGCTGCCGGGCTGGTGGGGGCGCCCTCCCTGCTGGTGGTGGCCCTCACCGCCATCGCGGGGTACGCCGTGCCCCGCCTTTACGAGCCCTTGGCCCTCCTGCGGCTGGGCTTTCTCTTAGCCGGGAATTTCCTGGGGGTGTGGGGCGTGGTCATCGGCCTCACGGTGCTGCTTATGGACCTGTGCGGCACCAGCAGCTTCGGGGTGCCCCTGCTGTCACCCATCGCCCCCTTCCGGGGAGAGCTGGCGGCCCGGGACGTGCTGGCCCGGGCCGACTGGCGCCGCCTGGCCCGCCGCCGGGCCACCGTACAGGCCATGCCCGGCAGCCGGGAGATCGGGGAATAGGAGGAACACATGGCATCATCCACTCCAAAACAGCCCAAACACCGGGTGAGCGCCGCCCAGTTTTTCCTGGGGATGCTGGTCTCCCAGGCGGCGGTCACCCTGGGGCTCAACACCCAGTACGCCGGCGGGGCCCACCTGCTGGACAATACCGTCTCCGCCCTGCTGGCCATGGGGCTGGGGGTCCTCATGGCCCTGCCGGCGTGGGCCCTGCAAAAGCGCTGCCCCGACGAGCCCATCCCGGGGAAGGCAGCTCCCCTCTGCTACCTCCTCTATTTTATCTGGGAGGCCGCCGCCAGCCTGGCCCTGTTCCAGATCTTCCTCCTGGACACCGTTAACCCGGACTTCTCCGCGGGCTTCGTGGCGGCGGCCCTGCTGGGGGCGGGCCTCTACGGCGCCCTCCGCGGGGTGGAGACCATCGCCCGGTGCGGCGCCTGCGTGTTCGTGGTGCTGGTGCTGGGCTGCGGGCTGGTGTTGGGTATCGTGGCCCTGCGCTTTCACCGGGAGAATCTGGAGCCCCTCTTCTACCAGGGCTTTTCCCAGACTCTTCAGGGCACGGCCCTGTTCCTCTCCCGCACCACCCTTTTCGCCCATATAGCCCTCCTCCTGCCCCTGGTCCGGGGGAAACGCGCCCTGGGCTTTGCCGGCTGGAGCCTGGGCTCCGGGGGATTCGCCGCCCTGGTCCTGGTGCTGGTGGTGGGCTGCCTGGGCCCCTACGCCGCCACTCAGAACTTCCCGGTGTACACCCTGGCCGCCACCACCCAGGTGCGGTCCCTCCAGCGGCTGGATACCGTGTTCGTGGGGGTGTGGATCGCCGCCCTGGTGATCCGCCTGGCCTGGACCCTCTACGCCTGCCGCCTGTGCGCCGGGACGGCCTTTTCAAAACAATCCGCCAAGGGCTGGACCGCGGCAGCGGCATGTCTGACGCTGGTCCTGGCCCAGCTGGCCGTGGCCTTCCCCGCGGTGCAGCGGGTGATCCTCAGCACCCGCCTGCTCCTCTGGGCCACCCTGGGGACCGGGTGCCTCCTGCCCCTGCTCCTGCTTTTGCTCCACCGGAGGAAACGGGCAGGCCGCAAGCCGTAACGCGCAGGCGGCCCGGGCAAAGCGCGGCGCCTCCCGGGCCCCGCCCCCGCGGCCCTGCCGCGGCCGCGCCCCCCAAAGACCCGGGGGGCGCGTGGCCGGCGCTGCGCGCCGCCCGCGGGGCCCGCACCTATCCCACCCACCCACTCACCCACAACAGAGAGGAGGCACCACCCATGAACCTATGGCGAAAAGCCGCGGCCCTCATCCTCTCCCTGTGCCTCTGCCTGCCCCTGGCGGGCTGCGGGTACCAGGAGCTGGCGGAGCGGCTGCTCATCCACGGCATCGGCGTGGACGTAGGGGAGGACGGGGGCTTTCTCGTCTCCGTGCGGTCCTCCTTCTCCACCGGGGACGAGGGGGAGGAGTACTTCACCGCCCAGGGGGATTCAGTGCTGGAGGCCCTCAGCAGCCTGTCCCTCTCCACCGGCCGGGAGCCCTTCTACTCCCACAACTACCTGGTGGTGTTCGGCAGGGAGTGCGCTGAGCAGGGCCTGGACCGCTGCCTGGACTTTTTCGTCCGGTACTACAACACCCGGCCCGCGGTCCAGGTGTTTCTGGCGGCGGGCACCGCCGAGGAGGTGCTCTCCGCCCAAAAGGACGGCCGCTACTGGAAGATGTCCGAGCTCCAGGAGGTGGGGGGCAGCGGAAGGTATAACGGCATGGTCCCTCGGGTGGAGCTGCTGGACTTCGTCAACGGGGCCAAGCGCCCCGGCTCCTCCCCCCTGCTGCCGGTGCTGGAGGTCACCGAGGACGGCCCCCGGGCCGCGGGCTCCGCCTATTTCCAGGGCTACACCCTGGCGGGCTTTTTAACGTTGGAGCAGACCCGGGGCTGCCTCACCCTGGGGGAGGGCCTGGCAAACGGCGAGGCCCTGGTGGAGGACGGCGCCGGGGGCAAGGTCACCCTCACCCTGTCCAGCGGCGCGGCCAAAATCCAGGCGGACTGGCAGCCCGGAGAGGCCCCCTCCTTCACCATCCAGGTGAAGGCCCAGGGGGATGTGAGCGCCATCTCCGGGGGCCGTGACCGCCTGGCGGGGGAGCTGTACGCCGCCCTGGAGGGGCAGGCCGCCGCCCTCCTCCGGGGGGAGATGGAAAGCGCCATCCGCCAGGCGGTGAAGCGGGACCACTGTGACATCTTCGGCTTCGGGAACCTCCTGTACCAGCGCTTTCCTGACCAGTGGCGCCAGGCCTCCGGCGACTGGCCCGCCCTCATGGCCCAGGCCTCTTACCAGGTGGAGGTGACCGCCAAAGTCCTCCGCCTGGAGCAGGAAGTCGCGGGCGCCCCCGCAGGACAGGAAATGCTCCCATAGCCCCCTTCCGCCGCCTTCGGCGGCACCGTCTCGCCTGTGGGGGAGACAAGTCTTGGCGCCCTCCTAGAGGGGGTTGTCACGGCAACGCCGTGACTGGGGGAGTTTCCCTTTTCACTCTTCATTTTTCACTGTTCTCCCCATTCCCGTCTCGCCTGCCTCCCCCTGTGGGGGAGGTGGTCCGGCAACGCCGGGCCGGAAGGGGTTTGTCTGGAAGTTTTATAGAAGCCGCAAGAAGCGCGGTTTTGCGAAGCAAAATGGGAGTTTTGCAAACTCCCAAGCGGTTCTTGCCGAGTAAGTTGCACGAAGTGCAACTTGACTCGTGCCCACCCCCGTCTCGGCTGCCGCCTCGGTCGGTTCGCGGCAGAGCGCCACTGGCGCTCGCTCACCCCCTCCCACGCGCAACTCTTTGCGAAGAGGGTACCGCTCTGGTGCGGGAGGGGGAAGATTTTTCTATATATCTCATTTCAAAGGGGGCGAAAGCCCCCTTTGAAACCCCTTTTCAGTAAGCCAGAGCTAAGCGTGCCCTTACAGGGGCAAGGGGGTTCTGGTGCCCGGTGGGCACCGTCCATCGCCGACCGAGCCGGCAGGCGAGACGCTGTCACGCCTGCGGCGTGACGGAGGGGGGGTAGTACTCCCCCCCCCACAAAAACCAAAAGAGGGAGGCCAAAGCCTCCCTCTCACTTTTTCCCTCTCACTTCTTGCTTTTTCCCTTCTCCTGGTCCTCCCGCTCCAGGGCGGCCAGGATGCGCTGGGCGGCGGCCCGCTTGGCGTTGGCCTCCGCGGCCAGCTTCAGGGCCAGCTCTTTGGGGTCCTGCCCGGCGGCCCAGTCCTCCTCCAGCTGGCGGCAGGTCTCCCGCACCGCGGCGGTGTGGGCCGCCAGAAACGCCCCGTACACCCCCTGGATGTCCTGCCCCCGCAGCAGCTCCCCGATGTCCGGGATGGACAGCACCGGCTTGAGCAGGCACAGCACCGTCAGGGCCGCCAGGTGCTCCTTGCCGTACTTCTTCTTGTCCGGGTGGGGCAGCACCCCGTTCTTTACATAGTTGTTGATCATAGAGCTGGTCAGCAGACTGCCCTCCGGCTCCCGCTGGAAAAACCCCAGGCTGTCTTTCAAATAAAAGATCACCTGGTCCATATACAGGGGGATGCTGGGCAGCTCCTCCCATCCGGGGGTGGAGAACTCCTCCCCGGCTTTGGCCCACTGTAAAATCTCCTGCTCCGCCCGTTCCATGGCTGTCCCTCCCTGCGACGCTGTGCGCCGGTTCTTTTTCTCCCAGTTTACACGGGTTCCCCGGGAAAGTCAAATGGCGCTTCCCTCTTTTTCATTTTTGTGGTAGAATGAGGAGCAAAGCCACGAAACTTTTCCCAAAACGAGGTATTCCCATGGAACCATCGAAACAGAACTTGCCCGCCCTGCGCCGCCAGGTGCTGGAGCGTGACTTTTCCCGGATGAACGACCGCCAGAAGGAGGCGGTGTTCGCCACCGAGGGCCCCCTGCTGGTGCTGGCCGGCGCGGGCTCCGGCAAGACCACGGTGCTGGTCAACCGCATCGCCAACATCGTCCGCTACGGCAGGGCCTACCACAGCGATGACCTCTTCCTCTCCCCCCAGGACGAGGCCGCCTGCCGGGCCTATGTAACGGGGGACGCCCCCCTCTCCGACGTGATCCGGGCCCGGCTGTCCGTCTCTGCCTGCCCCCCCTGGCGGGTCATGGCCATCACCTTTACCAACAAGGCCGCCGGCGAGCTGAAAGACCGCCTCACCCAGATGCTGGGCGGCGAGGGCAGCGACGTGTGGGCCGCCACCTTCCACTCCAGCTGTGCCCGCATGTTGCGCCGGGACGGGGACCGGCTGGGCTACACCTCCCACTTCACCATCTACGACACCGACGACAGCCGCCGGCTGATGAAGGCCGTGATGCAGGACCTGGACATCTCCGAGAAGTCCCTGTCCCACCGGGCCATTTTAAGCGAGATCTCCCACGCCAAGGACGAGCTCACCTCCCCCAAAGAGTACGAGGAGGCCGCCGGGGAGGACTTCCGCCTCAAGCTGGTGGCCCGGGCCTACCGGGCCTACCAGCGCCGCCTGGAGGACGCCGACGCCATGGACTTCGACGACCTGCTGGTGAATACGGTGCGGCTGTTCCAAAAGTGCCCCGACGTGCTGGAGTACTACCAGAACCGCTTCCGCTACATCATGGTGGACGAGTACCAGGACACCAACCACGCCCAGTACGAATTCGTCAACCTCCTGGCCCAGAAGAGCGGCAACCTGTGCGTGGTGGGCGACGACGACCAGTCCATCTACAAATTCCGGGGGGCCACCATCGAGAACATCATGAACTTCGAGGAGGACTTCCCCGGGGCCAAGGTGGTGCGCCTGGAGCAGAACTACCGCTCCACCCAGAACATTCTGGACGCCGCCAACGCGGTCATCGCCAACAACACCGAGCGCAAGGGCAAGACCTTGTGGACCGCCGCCGGCCCGGGGAAAAAGCTGGTGCTCCACACCGCGGAAAACGAGCAGGACGAGGCCGACCGCATCGCCCGCACCATTTTAGAGGGGGTGGCCGCCGGCCGGAAGTTTTCCGACTACGCCATCCTCTACCGCATGAACTCCCAGTCCCTCACCTTTGAAAGAATGTTCGCCAAGCAGGGCGTGCCCCACCGGATCATCGGCGGCACCCGGTTTTTCGACCGGAAAGAGGTCCGGGACATGATCGCGTACTTAAGCGTCATCAACAACCCCGAGGACGAGATCCGCCTGCTGCGCATCGTCAACACCCCCCGCCGGGGCATCGGGGAAAAGACCGTGGACACCGCTTCCCAAATCGCCCAGCAGGTGGGGGAGAGCTTGTTCTCCGTCCTCTCCCACCCCAAGGACTTCCCCGCCATCGCCCGGGCCGCCAATAAACTGGAGCCCTTCATCCGGCTCATGGAGGAGTTTTCCGAGAAGAACCAGGCCGGGGAGCTGCTGCCCAGCGAGCTCTACGGGGAGCTCCTCTTCCGCCTGGGCTACGAGGACTTTTTGAAGGAGGACGAACCGGAAAAGGCCGAGGACCGCATCGAGAACGTCCGCGAGCTCTCCTCCATGCTCCAGCGCTACGAGGAGGAGGCCGGGGACGAGGCCAGCCTCTCCGGCTTTTTGGAGGAAGTCTCCCTGTTTACCGACATCGACAATTACGACAGCGGCGCCGACTCCGTGGTGCTCATGACCATCCACTCCGCCAAGGGCCTGGAATTCCCCGTGGTGTTCCTCCCCGGCTGGGAGGAGGGGGTGTTCCCCGGCAACGCCGTGCTCTACGACCCCTCCCAGGTGGAGGAGGAGCGCCGCTTGGCCTACGTGGCCATCACCCGGGCCCGGGAGGAGCTGTACCTCTACCACGCGGAGAGCCGCATGATCTTCGGCTCCACCAGCCACAACCGCCTGTCCCGCTTCGCCGAGGAGATCCCCGACGGGCTCATCGAGCGCTCCCGCAGCCGGGAGTACGCCTACCGTACCAGCCTGGGCGGGGCCTTCGGCTCCATGCCCCACAGCAAAGAGCGCCCCACCCCTGCCAGCGGCCGGGCCAGCCAGGCGGGGGGCTTCGCCACCCAGGTGTACCGGCCCACCCCGGCCAAGCCCGCCCCCGCCGGCACCTTCCAGGCCGGGGACACGGTACAGCACAAGACCTTCGGCGCCGGGGTCATCCTCACCGCCACCCCCATGGCCAACGACACCCTGCTGGAGATCGCCTTCGACAAGGTGGGCACCAAAAAGCTGTTCGCCAATTTCGCCCGGCTAACCAAGGGCTAACGCCCTGTAAATAGGAGGAGTTTTTATGTTCGAGTCCGCGAAATGGATCGCCGCCCCCCAGACGGACCAGCCCTCGCCCCTGTTCCGCCTGGAATTCCCGGTAAAGCCGTGCCTTACTTCCGCCAGCCTGTCCCTGTGCGCATTGGGCTACGGCGTGGCCACGGTCAACGGCCAGCCGGTGACCGAGGACGTGCTCACCACGCCCCTCACCCGGTTCGACGCCACGGTGCAGTACAACACCTACGACGTGGCCCCCTTGCTCCAGGCGGGGGACAACGCCCTGGGCGTCATGCTGGGCAACGGCTGGTACAACGACACCGCCGCCACCTGGGACTACGAGAAGGCCCCCTGGCGCCACCACCCCAAGCTCCTGGCCCAGCTGGACCTGGAGTATGAGGACGGGGAGCGGGAGACCCTGGTCTCCGGCCCCGGCTGGCGCACCGCCGCCGGCCCCATCACCTTCAACCACGTGCGCTGCGGCGAGGTGTGGGACGCCCGCCTGGAGCAGCCCGGCTGGGACTGCCCCGGCTTCGACGATTCCCCCTGGCAGCAGGCCTTTGTGTGCCGCTCCCCCGGCGGCGTGCTCAAGCCCGTGGAGATTCCCCCCATCCGGGTCATCCGCACCCTGGAGACAAAAGAGGTGTTCCCCGGCGTCTACGATTTGGGGGAGAACACCAGCGGCTGGGCGAAAATCACCGTCCAGGGGAAGGCCGGGGACCAGGTGGACCTGTTCTACAGCGAGCGCCTGAACCCCGACGGCACCTTCGACACCGAGGACATCAACCGCTTCTGCGGCGAGGACTTCGCCCACCACGACCGCTACATCCTGAAAGGCGATGGCCCCGAGACCTGGGAGCCCCACTTCTGTTACCACGGCTTCCGCTACGTGCGGGTGGAGACCACGGCCCAGGTCCTGTCCCTCCAGGGCCGGGTGGTCCACACCGATTTGAAAACCGTGGGCTCCTTCCAGTGCAGCGACGAGATGCTGGGCCGCATCCACCAGGCCTCCCGGCGGTCCACCCTCACCAACTTCCACAGCGTCCCCACCGACTGCCCCCACCGGGAGCAGAACGGCTGGACCGGCGACGCCCTCATCTCCGCCGAGCAGGCATTGATGAACTTCGACATGACCGCCGCCTACCGCAAGTGGCTCCGGGACTTTGCCGACTGCCAGCGGCCCAGCGGCCAGGTGCCGGGCATCGTCCCCACCGGGGGCTGGGGCTTCAACTGGGGCAGCGGCCCCGCCTGGGACAGCGCCCTCATCCTCATCCCCTACTATGTGTGGAAGTACACCGGCGACCTGTCCCTGGCCCAGGAATTCTGGCCCAACATGACCCGCTACATGGACTTTCTGGCCACCATGACCGTGGACGGCCTGGTGGACTTCGGCCTGGGGGACTGGTGCCCGCCCCAGGGGGTGAACCTGTGCCCCACGGTCATCACCGACACGGCCCTGTGCTTTGTAGACGCCAACGCCATGGCCGAGCTTGCCTTCGAGATGGACAAGCCCACCGGCCCCTGGGAGGACCAGGCCTGGGAGGCCCGCACCGCCTTCCGGGAGCACTTCATCCAGGACGGCAAGGTGGTGCCCGAGAGCCAGACTGCCTATGCCTGCGCCATCACCCAGGGCATGCTGGACGAGGAGGAGGTAGAGGCCGCCGCCGCCCGCTTAAACCAGCTGGTGGTGGAGAACGGCTATCACATCGACTGCGGCATCCTGGGCAACAAGTACATCTACCGCGCCCTCTCCGACTTCGGCTACGGCGAGACCCTCTACCGCATGGTCACCAACCCCACCTGCCCCAGCTACGCCTGGTGGATGGACCAGGGCATGACCACCCTCTGCGAGGACTGGGAGATGACCATCTCCCTCAACCACCACATGTACAGCGAGGTGGACCTGTGGTTCTACCGGTACCTGGCGGGCATCCAGCTGGACGAGGACCGGCTCACCATCGCCCCCCAGTGCTTGCCCCAGCTGGAGTGGGTCAAGGCCGAGAGCCGCGGGGTCAAGGTCTGCTGGGACAAAGAGAAGATCGAGATCGAGACGCCCAAGCAGGCCATCCTCCGCATCGACGGCGAGAACCGCCTGCTCATGCCCGGCTCCTACACCTTCCCCCGGGAGCCCAAATAACCGCCCAACACCCAAGCCCCGCCGGATTCTCCCCGGCGGGGCTTTTCCCCGCCTTTCTTCAAATTGCAAAGTCTGCTTGACATTTTATGCAAAGTGTACTATACTAAAAATGCAAAGTAAACTTAGCAAAGGGGGCGGGAGCCATCAAGACGAAGATCCCCGAGCTGCGCAAAGCCCGCAAGCTCTCCCAGGAGGAGCTGGCCCAGGCCGTGGGCACCACCCGGCAGACCATCACGTCCATCGAGGTGGGCCGCTACACCGCCAGCCTCCCCCTGGCCTACAAGATCGCCCATTACTTCAGGCTGCCCATCGAAGCGGTATTCGACTTTTCCGACCTGGAACAGGAGGTGCGTCATGGAGGCGTATAAGCGACGGCTCGAACGGCAGAACATGGCCCTGTGGTGCGGCATCGCGCTGCTGGCCGCCCTGGACGTGGTCTTAGGCATTTTCTGGGACGACCTGGGGCTGGACGTGTTCCAAATGACCCAGCAGGCCCGCACCATGCAGAGCATGCTGCTCTTCGGTTTCCTCATCTACTTCATCGTCCGGCTGGTAAAAAACAAGCGCCGCCTCAAAGACCCCTGGGCCTACGAGGAGGAGGCCCGCCGCCAGGGGGACGAGCGCCGCATCCTGGTGGGGGAGAAGGCCGCCAAGCTCTCCGCCGACCTGGCCCTGGCCGGCCTCACCGTGGCCGTGTTCGTCACCAGCCTGTACAACATGGACATGTTCCAGGCGCTGTACTATGCCCTGCTGGCCTTTGTGGCCCTGCGCCTGGCCGCCTGGTTCTATTACAGCCGGAAATATTGACCTCCGCCCCGGTTTCGTGTATGATTAGGGGAGAGAACACAACTGTGTGAATTTTTCTTCCGAAAGGCGGATGTCCTATGGTAAAGATCGTGACAGACAGCTCCTGCGACTTGAGCCTGGAGCGCTGCGCGGAGCTGGGCGTGGAGATGCTGCCCATCACCGTGAATTTTGGAGAGGAGAGCTACCGGGCCAACCTGGACCTGACCACCGAGGACTTTTACCAGAAGCTGGCGGCGGCCGACGAGCTGCCCCACACGGCCCAGATCACCCCGGTCCAGTTCCAGGAGTACTTCAAGCCCTTTGTAGACAGCGGCGACGAGGTGGTGTGCCTGTTCATCTCCTCCAAAATGAGCGGCACCCTCCAGTCCGCCACCGTGGCCAAGGACATCCTGGGCGCCACCAACATCTACCTCCCCGATACCTTAAACGTCACCTTCGCCCTGGGCCTTCTGGTGGAGGAGGCGGTGAAGATGCGGGACCGGGGCCTCACCGCCCCCCAGATCGTGGAGGAGATCCAGGGCCTGGTGCCCCGGGTTCGGCTGTGGGCCTTTATCGACGATCTGAAGTACCTGAAGATGGGCGGCCGGCTCTCCGCCAGCAGCGCCCTGGTGGCCAGTATCCTGGGCATCTGCCCCATCATCACCTTAAAAGACGGCCTGGTGGAGGTGGTGGGCAAGGCCCGGGGCAAAAAAGCCGCCTTCAAGTATATCCAGGGCCTGGTGGAAAAGACCCCCATCTCCGGCGACTACGGCGTGTCCATCGGCCATGCCGCCGTGCCGGACACCCGGGACGCCTTTGTGGACTACATGGAGGACATCCTGAAAAAGCGGGAGCTCTACCCCATGGACATCGGCAGCATCGTGGGCACCCACACCGGCCCCGGCGCCGTGGGCCTGGCCTACATCAAAAAGTAAACGCGGGAAACGCACAAAACAGCGCCCCCTCCACTCCCGGAGGGGGCGCTGTTGCTTTGCGGGAGGAAGGCTCCTTCCATAGGGGGATTCCCAAGGGGGCCGGTAGGCCCCCTTGGGAAAGAAAAAAAGAATTCCCCCTCCCGTACAGCCAAGCCACCCCCCTTCACTCATTTCTCTTACGGGAGGGGGCAGGGGGGGAGGGAACCACGCGGCCAGTCACCCCTTCCGTCATCGCTCTGCGATGACACCTCCCCCATAGGGGGAGGCAGGCCCCCTCTATGAGGGGGCTGTCTGCGTAGCAGACTGGGGGAGTTTCCCTTCGCTCCCCACCCCCCGTCTCGCCTCCCGGCTCGGTCGGCTCGCGGCAGAGCGCCACTGGCGCTCGCTCACCCCCCTCCCACGCCTATACCTTTCTGGAAAGGAAAGCCGCACCGGCGCGGGAGGGGGAAGATTCTTCTATATATCTCATTTCAAAGGGGGCGATGCCCCCTTTGAAACCCCTTTACGGTAGGCCCGGGCTAAGCGCGCCCTTGGGGGGATGTGCGCACGAGCCAAGTCTCACTGCCGTTCGACTTGCTCGGTCGAGTTTCGCATCCGCGAAACTCGCGGCAAG